>NZ_JBEOMB010000056.1:0-63019 GCF_046000175.1 Rhodoplanes sp. SY1 | reverse complement strand
TCTTGTAGTCGTCTTGCGGATTCGACATCGTTCTATCCCCCTAAGATCGCGCTCAGTACCAGGGCTTCCAGACCCACACGAGAATGTGGGCGAGGACGCAGATCGCCATGAAGGCCTGGAACGTGGTGGTGAACTGGGCGTGGAATTCCTTCGCCTCGGCCTCGGTCAGGCCGGAGAGGCTCTTGTCAGCCATCGAGATACCCTCCGTTGGACTGCCGTGAAGCACGGCAGGACGTTCGCTACACCTCGATCGGGACGATGCCGCCACGATCGTCTCGTCGCCTCGAGCCGCCACGTCGCTGCAAACGTGGGCGTCTCGAATCGTCAGTCGTTGGGACTTGTCTGATCTTGCTGCCCGGTCGGAAAAACTCGGGGCGATTTGTGAAAACCAATCGAGGGCACCGACAAAACGGCAAGAGCAGTATCGATGGGAGCATCTATGCGGTATTTCGACGCGCTGACGATTGACACCACTACTTACTCTTCCGCGGCTACGAGCGCTTACTCCTGTGAGAGAGGCTCGGCGGCACCGGCCGGCCGCAGACCAAGCCGACGCGGACCAGCCGACGCGCCGTGATCCGACATGATCGGGCACGGCGCGCGGTCGGAAGATACGCGACGGTGTGCGGCCTCACTGGGCCGGGCGCGGTGCCGGCGATGTTCCGGCGGATGTCGGCGCGGGACCCGGCGCGGGCGCCGGCCCGGCGGCGCGCGCTCCGGCCGCGGGCCTCGCGGCCGGCTCGGTGTCGCCGAGCGGCACCGGCACGAAGGGCAGCGCCGAGCCGGGCAGCATGGTGTGCGGCAGCACGCCGTTCCAGCGCTCCACCGCGATCAGGTTGGCGTAGGCCGGGTTGTCGATGAAGGAGCGCGCCTTCGCCGCGATGGCGCGCGCCTCCGCCTCGCCGCGCAGCCGAATCGAATCCGCCTCGGCCTGGGCCCGCTCGCGGATCTGCTGCGCCTGCGCCTGCGCCTGGACGACGCGCTTTTCCGATTCGACGCGCTCGCGCTCGAGCTCGTAGCGCGACTTGCGCACCTCGGCCTCGGCCTGCGCGGCCGCCTCGATCGCCTTGGTGTAGTTGGCCGAGAAGTCGATGTTCTCGAACTGGACGCTGTCCACCACGATGCCGTCCGGCACCGACGCCTTGATGGCGTCCTCGATCTGCTGGCCGAGCTTGACCCGGTCGGAGACGACCGTCTGCGCCTGGTACTGGCCGAACACCTTCTTGAGCCGGTCCGGCACGACCGGGTCGATCACCCGCTCGGGATAGTTGACGCCGTAGCGCGAGTAGACCTCGTCGATCTTGTCGAACGGGACGTGATAGTTCACCGACAGCCGGATCGACGCCTCCTGGACGTCGCGCGAGTAGGACACGACCTTGTCGTAGACGCGCTTCTCGATCCGGGTCGACATGTACTGAACCCGATCCATCACCGGAATCTTGGTGTTGAGGCCCGGCGAGGCGACGTTGACGACCTTGCCGAAGCGCAGGACCACGCCGGCCTCGCCCTGCTCCACCGTGAAGAACGGCGACGCCGAGAAAGCGATCGCCAGAAGCAGCACCGCGAGCCCGGCGACCGTCCAGGCGACGACCCTGCCGACGCTGAACCGTTTCGATTTCCCGGAATCCATCTGCGCCATCGTCGCCTCCTGGAGCCGCGCCGGCGCATGCCGCCGGCCTTCCGCAGCGAGCAAGCCTCGCGGTCGTGCCCGCGACCGTGACGGGCGTCACAATAGCCCGAGGGCGTGAGTTCCGGCTTACTCGGCGCGAGAGTCGCGCGCCCAACTACAAGCCACGGCTGTGACGGGAATTCTTGCCCCATATCAATGCTGCGTCGCGGCAACGGCGCTCAGTTATTCGACCTGCCACCGTCCCCCGGCGCGCGGCCGGCGCTGCGCCCGGGCCCCTCGAAAGGGCGGACTCATGTCTCAGGCATCGCCCCAGGCCCCGACTCACGCATCGCCCCATATGTCGGCGGAAGCGTCGTGCCAGCCTTCGCAGATCGTGCCGTTCGGCCCCGCCGCCCCGCCCGCGGCCGCCCCGGCCACCACCCCGGCGTCCACCGCCGCGGCGGCCGACGCCGCGCCGGCCCGCCGGCCTCCGCCGCCGGCGTCCGCCGCGATGGACGACGACGGCAGCTTCGAGGCGTTCCGGGCGCTCGACCGCACCCGCCTCGCCCTGATGGCGCAGGCGACCGGCGGCATGTCGCCGGCCGCCATGGCGCTCGCCTTCCTGGACTGGGGCATGCATCTCGCCGCCTCGCCCGGCCGCTGCATGGAGCTCGCCTGGACGGCGAGCCGGCGGGCGGGCCGCTGGTCGGCGCAGTCGGCGGCCGCCGCGGTCGGCCGCGACCCGCCGCCCCGCATCGCGATGCCGGCCGGCGACACGCGCTTCGCGAGCGAGGCGTGGGCCGAGGCGCCCTACCGCTTCTACGCCCAGTGGTTCCTGATGCAGCAGCAGCTCTGGCACGACCTCACCCACCAGGTGCCGGGCGTCGCGCCGCATCACCAGGACGTCGTGTCCTTCACGGTGCGCCAGTGGCTCGACATGATGTCGCCCGCCAACATCCCGTTCCTCAATCCCGACGTGATCGAGAAGACGCGCGAGAGCTTCGGCAGCAACCTGATCCACGGGTTCCAGAACTGGGCCGAGGATGCGAGCCGCACCGTCACGGGCCGTCCGCCGGTCGGCACCGAGGCGTTCGTGGTCGGCCGCGACGTCGCCGTGACGCCGGGCCAGGTGGTGTTCCGCAACACGCTGATCGAGCTGATCCAGTACGCGCCGGCGACCGAGACGGTCGCGGCCGAGCCGATCCTGATCGTCCCGGCCTGGATCATGAAGTACTACATCCTCGACCTGTCGCCGCGGAACTCGCTGGTGCGCTGGCTGGTCGAGCGCGGCCACACGGTGTTCTGCATCTCGTGGCGCAATCCCGGCGCCGCGGACCGCGACCTCGCCTTCGACGACTACCGCAGGCTCGGCGTGATGGCGGCGCTCGACGCGGTCGCGGCGATCGTGCCGAACCGGAAGATCCACGCCGCCGGCTACTGCCTGGGCGGCACGCTGGCGGCGATCGCGGCCGCCGCGATGGCGCGCGCCGGCGACGGGCGCCTCGCCTCGCTGACCCTGCTCGCCGCCCAGATGGACTTCTCCGAGCCAGGCGAGCTCGCGCTGTTCATCGACCACAGCCAGCTCAACGTGCTCGAGAGCATGATGTGGAACCGGGGCTATCTGTCGGCCGACCAGATGGCGGGCGCGTTCCAGATGCTGCGCACCAGCGATCTCGTCTGGTCGCGCCTCGTCCACGACTATCTGATGGGCGAGCGTAGCCGCACGAACGACCTGATGGCGTGGAACGCCGACTCGACCCGCATGCCCTACCGCATGCACGCCGAGTATCTGAAGCGGCTCTATCTCGACAACGAGCTGGCCGCCGGCCGTTTCATGGTGGAGGGCCACCCGGCTGCGATCCAGAACATCCGCGCCCCGATCTTCACGGTGGCGACCGAGCGTGATCACGTCGCGCCGTGGCACTCGGTCTACAAGATCCACTATCTGTCCGACACCGACGTCACCTTCGTGCTGACCTCGGGCGGCCACAATGCCGGCATCGTCGCCGAGCCCGACCGGCCGCACCGCAGATACAGGCTCGCGCTCAAGCGCGCCGAGGACAGCTGCATCAGCCCGGACGAATGGATGGCGGCGACGGCGACCCGCACGGGCTCGTGGTGGCTCGCCTGGGTCGACTGGCTCGCGGCCCAGTCCTCGGGCGAGCAGGTGGCGCCGCCCGCGATGGGCGCGCCCGCGAGGGGCTATGTGCCGCTCGCCGCGGCGCCGGGCACCTACGTGCATCAGCGTTGAGGCGCCCGAAAACGTCCGCGACCGGACCGACGTCCGTGCGGCCGCGGACACGGTGTCGCGGAACCGACGCCCCCGCCACGGGTTGACAGGACGAGGCGAGACACTAGCTTCGACCCATGACCTCGATCAACCAGCGGCACGCCGAGCTCGACGCCACCCGCGACGCCACGCGCAGGGACGCGATGCGTCCGCGTCGTCGCGTGCGCGAGGATCGCGTCCGGCAGGATCGCACCCGACAGGATCGCGCAGGACGCCTCAGAGCAGGCACCTGACCCGGACGGCCATGCGGCGCCCGTCCGGGCCCGCTGTCGTTCGGCGTTCGCCTTCGGTTCGGCGGACGATCTGAACTCCCGACCGCATCTCACAGTCACGATTCACCGTCACGATTATCGTCGCTTCCGCTTCGCGACCCGCGTGAACGGGCAGCGGCGCGCCATGCGCGATCCTCCGACGTTCCAATTGGCGACGATCGGATCGGCGGCGACCGGACCATCACGACAGACGAGACCCATGAGCATACAGATGAGCACACAGACCAGCAGCCAGCCCCTCCCGCCCATCGCGCTGCGGCCCGACGACCGCGCCAGGCTGGAGCAGATCGCCCAGGCGAACATTTCGCGCAATCCCGAGACGGCCGACTATCTGGCGCGCGAGATCGAGCGCGCCCGCGTGCTGGCCCCCGACGAGGCCGGTCGCGACATCGTCACGATGGGATCCTGGGTGACGTTCCGGGACGAGACCTCCGGCCGCACGCGGCGCGTGATGCTGGTCTATCCGGAGCACGCCGACGTCTCGGCCGGCCGCATCTCGGTGCTGACGCCGATCGGCGCCGCGCTGGTCGGCCTGTCCAAGGGCCAGTCGATCGCGTGGACGACGCCGGCTGGCGAGGAGCGCTCGCTGACCATCCTGGAGGTCGAGGCGGACGCGGCGGCGGCGGCCTGATCGGTCGCCGCGCCCACGATGCGCATCCTGCCGCATCAGGGTGTCGTTTTCGCCGGTCATTCCGGGGCGGCGCGCAGCGCCGAACCCGGAATCGCGGCTTCGCCGCGCCCCGGAATGACGGCGAACTGATCAACCGGAACTCGTTAGATGCTGAACAGGATTCGCGTCGCCGTGCCGAGCAGGAACAGGCCGAAGGCGACCTCGAGCGTCCGCCGCGACAGGCGGTGGGCGATCACGGCGCCGAACTTCGCCGTGAAGGTCGAGATCGGTGCCATCAGGACGAAGCCGACCAGCGACACGTAGCCGATGGAGAGCGGCGGCAGCTCGCCCATGTGCGGGAGGCCGGCCAGCATGTAGCCGATCGTGCCGGTGACGGCGATCGGGACGCCGAGCCCGGCCGAGGTGGCGACCGCGGCGTGGATCGGCGTGCCGTAGAAGGTCAGCATCATGGTCGCCATGGCGCCGCCGCCGACTCCCATCAGCGACGACAGGAGGCCGATGACGAAGGCGGCGGCGCGCATCGGCCACGGCCCCGGCAGCGTCGGCGAGATCACGAAGCGGTTGCCGAGGATCAGCATCTTCAGCGCCGTGAGGCCGGCCGTGCAGCCGAACACGATCTTGAACAGCGCCGAGGGCGCGACGACCGCGAGCGCCGCGCCGAGCGCGACGCCGACCACCACCGGCACGGTCCACAGCCGCACCACCTCGGGCATGGCGGCGCCGACGATGCGATGGCTGCGATAGGAGCGCCAGGCGGTCGGCACGATGATGGCGAGCGAGGTGCCGACGCAGAGCTGGAAGCGCACGGTGTCCGGGACGTCGACGAGCCGGAAAATCTCGAACAGCACCGGCACCAGCACGGCGCCGCCGCCGATCCCGAACAGGCCGGCGATGATCCCGGTGACGACGCCGCCAACCGTGATGGCGAGGACGAGCGCCATCAGCTCGCCGGCCGGCACGCTCAGCATCGCGCGTCGCTCCGGACGGCCGCGGGCCGACGGCGGCGCGACGCGGTTTCCATGTCAGGTGATCGCGCTGTAGAGAATGCGCGCCGCGGTGAGGATGAGGAACACGCCGAAGGCGACCTCCAGGTGCCGGCGCGAGGTGCGGTGGGCGATCAGCGCGCCGAACTTCGCCGTGTAGGTCGAGATCGGCGCCATCAGCACGAAACCGATGACCGAGACGAAGCCGACCGACAGCGGCGGCAGGTCGCCCATGTGCGGGATGCCGGCCAGCATGTAGCCGAGCGTGCCGGTGACGGCGATCGGCACGCCGAGGCCCGCCGAGGTGGCGACGGCATTGTGGATCGGCCGCTTGTAGAGGGTGAGCAGCATGGCCGCCATGGCGCCGCCGCCGACCCCCATCATGGCCGAGAGAAGCCCGATCACGCCGCCGTAGATCCGCATCGTCGTGGCGCCCGGCAGCTCTTCGGCGATGAACACGCGATCGCCCAGGAACAGCATCTTGATCGCGATGGTGGTCTGGATGACGGCGAAGACGGTCTTGAACAGCTCGCCCGGCGCGACGACCGCCAGGGCGGAGCCGATGACGACGCCGATCACCACCGGGACGGTCCACAGCTTGACCACGTCCTGCAGGGCCATGCCCTTGGATTTGTGGGTCTTGTAGGAGCGGAACGCGGTCGGCACGATGATCGCGAGCGAGGTGCCGATGCACAGCTGCATGCGCACCTCGTCGTCGACGCCGATCAGCCGGAAGATCTCGAACAGCACCGGCACCAGAACGGCGCCGCCGCCGATGCCGAACGCTCCGGCCAGAATCCCCGTCACCACGCCACCGCCCGCGATGGCCAGGACCAGCACCACGAGCTCGCCGACCGGCACGTCCAACATGCTGTAAATCTCCGTTCAGCGGCCGTGTGTCGCAGAGTTTTTGTTCTCCGCCAAGCCGCCGGATGCGCGACTTGTGCGACCCCCGCGCATGCGTGGGTTGAATGTCCCGAGATGGATCGGGGCGGCGAACCGTGCAGGCGACGATTCAGAGGCCGGCTTCAGGCCGCAGCGTCGCCGGCCACCGAACGGTCCGAACGCACCAGCCCCAGCGCGGCCCGCAGCACGTCGAGGCCGGCGCCGGGCTTCACGGCTTCGGTGGCGAGGTGGCGACGATAGGCGCGCGCGCCGGGGACCGCCTGGAACAGGCCGAGCATGTGCCGTACCGTCGCGTAGAGCCGCTCGCCGGCCGCAAGCTCGCGCTCGATCCAAGGAATGAATTTTTCGACCGCTTCATGCAGGGACGCGGCCGGCGCCGGCGTGCCGAACAGCAGCGGGTCCACGGCCAGGAGCCGCCACGGCTCCTGGTAGGCGGCGCGGCCCAGCATCACGCCGTCGACGTGCTTCAGGTGCTCGGCCGCCGCCTCGATCGACGGAATCCCCCCGTTGATGGCGATCGGCACCTGCGGCAGCCGCGCCTTCAGCCGGTAGACGCGATCGTAGTCGAGCGGCGGCACGTCCCTGTTTTCGCGCGGCGACAGGCCCTGCAGCCACGCCTTGCGGGCGTGCACGATCAGGGCGTCGGCCCCGGCCGCCACCACGGCGTCGGCCAACGTGTCGAGCGCGAGTTCCGGGTCCTGGTCGTCGATGCCGATGCGGCATTTGACCGTCACGGGCACGGCCACGGCCGCCTTCATGGCGGCGACGCAGTCGCCGACCAGCGCCGGCTCGGCCATCAGGCAGGCGCCGAACCGCCCCTCCTGCACCCGGTCGGACGGACAGCCGACATTCAGGTTCACCTCGTCGTAGCCCATGTCGGCGCAGATGCGCGCCGCTTCCGCCAGCGCCGCCGGATCGCTGCCGCCGAGCTGCACGGCGACCGGGTGCTCGCACGGATCGAAGCGCAGGAGCCGCGCCCGGTCGCCGCGCAGCACCGCTCCGGTCGTCACCATCTCGGTGTAGAGCCGCGCCTGCCGGGTCAGCGCCCGGTGAAAAGCCCGGCACGGACGGTCGGTCCAGTCCATCATGGGCGCGACGGAGAACCTATAGGATTGATTTTTCATCGTTATTCGTTCGACTTGGCAGTTTGCGCGACCCGCGTGCGTGTGATCTTACGCCATGTCGCCGCGGGACGACGCATCGCTACGATCCCGCCTGCCCCACCAGCGCGAACCACTCGTCCTCGGTCAGCACCGTGACGCCGGCGTCGCGCGCTTTCGAGAGCTTCGAGCCGGCGCCGGGGCCGGCGACCAGAAAGTCGGTCTTCTTCGACACCGAGCCCGCCACCTTGGCGCCGAGCCGCTCGGCCATCGCCTTCGCCTCGTCGCGCGTCATCTTCTCCAGCGTGCCGGTGAACACCACGGTCTTGCCGGCGACCGGCGTCGTGGTCTGCGGCTTCTCGGCGTCGACGATTCTTGACAGCTCGGCCACGAGATTCTCGACGACGCGCTCGTTATGAGCTTCACCAAAGTACTTCGCCACCGCGTCGACCACGGCGTCGCCGATCTGGTCGATGGCATCCATCTCGGCGCGCGCGTCCGCGTCGCCGGCCGCGATCCGCTTCGCCGCGGCGAAGAAGGCGTCCCACGAGCCGTAGGCGCGGGCGAGCTGGCGCGCCGTCGTCTCGCCGACATGACGGATGCCGAGCGCGTAGATGACGCGATCGAGTGAGATCGTGCGCCGCGCCTCGATCGCATCGAACAGGTTCTTCACCGACGTCGCGCCGAAGCCTTCCCGGTCCTTCAGCTTCTTGAAGTTCGCCGCATCGCGCCGCGCCAGCGTGAAGATGGCGGCGGGCTCCGTGACCGGCAGGTCCTCGTCCTCGAAGAAGAAAGCGATCTGCTTCTCGCCGAGCCCCTCGATGTCGAAGGCGCGGCGCGACACGAAGTGCCGCAAGTGCTCGATCTTCTGATAGGGACAGGCGAACTCGCCCGTGCAGCGGGCGATGGCGCCCTCCTCGCCGGCGGCCGTCGTCTCGCGCACCAGCGCCGTCTTCAGGTCGCAGCGGCAGACGGTCGGGAACTGATAAGGATGCGGTCCGCGCGACCGCTCCTCGACGACCCGCACGACCTGCGGAATCACGTCGCCGGCGCGCTGGATCTCGACCGTGTCGCCGATCCGCACACCGAGCCGCGCGATCTCGTCGGCGTTGTGCAGCGTCGCGTTCTGCACCACGACACCGCCGACCGTCACGGGCTCGAGCTTCGCCACCGGCGTGTGCGCGCCGGTGCGGCCGACCTGGATCTCGATGTCGTGCAGCAGCGTCGTCGCGCGCTCGGCCGGGAACTTGTGGGCGATCGCCCAGCGTGGACTACGCGACACGAAGCCGAGCCGCTCCTGATAGTCGAGCCGGTCGACCTTGTAGACGACGCCGTCGATGTCGTAGTCGAGTGCTGCGCGGTCGAGCCCGATTTTTCGGTGAAACGCGATCAGCGCCTCGGCCGAATCGCAGCGCCGCGTCAGCGGATTGGTCTTGAACCCGCAGTGCTCGAACCACTTGATCATGCCGGACTGGCTGTCGGCCGGCATGGTGCTCATCTCGCCCCACGCATAGGCGAAGAAGCCGAGCGGCCGCGACGCCGTGACGGCCGGATCCTTCTGGCGCAGCGAGCCCGCGGCCGAGTTGCGCGGATTGGCGAAGACCTGGCCGCCCGCCGCCGTCTGGCGCGCGTTGAGGGCCAGGAACGCCGCCTTGGTCATGTAGACCTCGCCGCGCACCTCGCACACCGGCGGCACGCCGCGCGCCTTCAGGATCTGCGGCACGTCCTTCACGGTGCGGATGTTGGCCGTCACGTCCTCGCCCTCGAAGCCGTCGCCGCGAGTCGCCGCCGAGACGAGGCGGCCGTTCTCGTAGCGCAGCGACATCGACAGCCCGTCGATCTTCGGCTCGGCGCTGAAGGCGATCGGCTCGTCCGCGGAAAGCCGCAGGAAGCGGCGCACGCGCGCGACGAATTCTTCCACCTCCTCGTCCGCGAAGGCGTTGTCGAGCGACAGCATCGGCACCGCGTGGCGCACCTTGGCGAAGCCGCGCGAGGGTGCCGCCCCCACCTTTCGTGACGGCGAGTCGGCCCGGATCAGCTCGGGAAAGCGCGCCTCGATCGCCGCGTTACGCTGGCGCAGCGCGTCGTACTCCGCGTCCGAGACGGTCGGCGCATCCTCCTGATAGTAGCGCGCGTCGTGCGCCGCGATCTCCTCGGCGAGCCGCGCGAGCTCGGCCGCGGCCTCGTCCTGCGTGAGGGAGTCGACGGGGGTGGTATTGAGAGCTTTCGACATCATAAGATCAGACCACAAATCTCGGTCATTCCGGGGCGCGGGCGACAGCCCGCGAACCCGGAATCCAGCCCAGACAAGACAGTCCGCAGACTGGGCTAGATTCCGGGTTCGCGCCTTCGGCGCGCCCCGGAATGACCGTTGTCTCGATCAAACGCGACGCCCGATGTTCTACGTTTATCTGCTGGCGAGCCGAAAACAAGGAACGCTGTACGTCGGCGTGACCCGGGATCTGGTCCGCCGGACCTGGCAGCACAAGTTTCATGACATCCCCGGATTCACCCATCGATACGGCGTCGATCGTCTCGTCTGGTTCGAAATCTACGACGACCCGGTTGCGGCGATCACTCGCGAGAAGGAGATCAAGAAGTGGCGGCGGGCTTGGAAGGTCGCCCTGATCGAAAAGGACAATCCGGACTGGAAGGATCTCTATCCGGAGATCACCCGGTAGACGACTTCGCTTCGGTCATTCCGGGGCGCCGCGCAGCGGCGAACCCGGAATCCAGCCACATCTTCGGAATTCATCGCTGGATTCCGGGTTCGCGCCTTCGGCGCGCCCCGGAATGACGGAGCCGGCGTCGCGCGCCGAACCGGGACGACCAAGTCCGTGCCTCCTACCCCCCTGCTGCCTTCAGCAGGCGCTCCGCGGCGGCGCGGGCTTCCGTCGTGATCTCGGCGCCGGAGAGCATGCGGGCGATCTCCTCGCGGCGGGTGCCGTCGTCGAGCACGGCGACGCGCGTCGCGACGCGCTTGCCCCGGTCGAGCGCGCCCTTGCTGATCAGGACGTGGCGGTCGGCACGCGCCGCCACCTGGGGGGCGTGCGTCACCGCCATCACCTGCACGTTGCGGCCGAGGCGCGCGAGCCGCACCCCGATGGCGTCGGCCACCGCCCCGCCGACCGCCGTGTCGATCTCGTCGAACACCAGGGTCGGCGCCGAGCCGCGGTCGGCAATCACCACCTTCAGGGCCAGCAGGAAGCGCGACAGCTCGCCGCCCGAGGCGATCTTCATCAGCGGGCCGGGCGCCGTGCCGGGATTGGTCTGCACCTGGAACTCGACGCGGTCGAGCCCGTGCGGGCCGCCGCGCTCCGGCTCGGCGACGATCGCCGTCGTGAAGCGGGCGCGCTCCAGCTTGAGCGGCTTCAGCTCGCCGGTGACCGCCTTGTCGAGCGCCTCGCCGGCGCGCTTGCGCTTGTCCGAGAGGGCCGCGGCGGCGCGGTCGAACTCCGCGGCCGCAGCCGCGGCCGCGCGCTCCAGCGCCGCGAGCTGTTCCGCCCCGGCGTCGATCAGCGCGAGATCGCTCTCGTAGCGCTCGGCGAGCGCCGCCAGCGCGTCGACCGCGACGTTGTACTTGCGGCCGGCGGCGCGCAGCGCGAACAGCCGCTCCTCGATGCGCTCCAGCGTGCTCGCGTCGAAGGCGCCGGCGGCGAGCGCCGCCTCCAGATGGGCGCGCGCCTCGTCGAGCGCGGTCAGCGCCGCGTCGATCGCCGCGATCGCCGGAGCGATCGGGCCGCCCGCCGTGCCGCGCCGCTCCAGCCGCCGCACCGCCGACGCGAGCGCCGGACCCGGCGACTGCGGCCCGGCGACGACTGCGAGCGCGTCGCGCAGGTCGTCGGCGGCCTTCTCGGCCTGCATCATCTGGGCGCGCCGCTCGGCCAGCGTCGTCTCCTCGCCGGGCTCGGGGGCGAGCCGGCGCAGCTCCTCGACGGCGTGGCGGAGCCAGTCGGCCTCGCGCTGCGCCCGCTCGACCGCGGCGCGCTGCGACGCCAGCGCCTCGGCCGCATCGCGCCGCGCCGTCCACAGGCGGGCGACCGCGGCGGCCTCGCGCTCCAGCCCCGCATAGGCGTCGAGCAGATCACGATGGCTCGCCGGATCGACGAGAGCGCGGGCGTCGTGCTGGCCGTGGATCTCGACCAGGCGCTCGCCGAGGCTCTGCAGCACCTTCACGGAGACGGGCTGGTCGTTGACGAAGGCGCGGGTGCGGCCGTCGGCGAGCTGCACGCGGCGCAGCAGGAGCTGGTCCTCGACCGCGATGTCGTTGTCGCGCAGGAGGTCGTTGACCGGATGCGTCGCGCCCGGCTCGAACACGGCCGTCACCTGGCCCTGCTCGGCGCCGCTGCGCACCAGGCCGGCGTCGCCGCGCGCCCCGAGCGCCAGCGCGAAGGCGTCGAGCAGGATCGACTTTCCCGCCCCGGTTTCGCCGGTCAGCACGGCGAGGCCCGGCCCGAAATCGAGGTCGAGCCGGTCGATGAGGACGATGTCACGGATCGAAAGGCGGGCCAGCATGGCTCAGTCCGTCATGGCCGGGCTCGTCCCTCGGCTGCCGGTTCGGTCTCGGCGCCGCGGGCACTGAAACCCTCTCCCCGAGGGAGAGGGTCGGGCGCGAGCGTCGGCTCGCGACCGGGGTGAGGGTTTACGAGGCCGGTTGGTCGCCTCGGCCCCCCCTCACCCGACGCGCGTTCCGCGCGTCGACCTCTCCCCGCAGGGGAGAGGTGAAGCACGGAGCGAAAGCGTGTCCTACAGGAACGCGAATGGCCGGGACAAGGCCCGGCCATCGCAAATCTCGTCAAATCGATCGGCCCCGGCGCGCGGCGCCCGCCTCAGCCCAGGCCGACCTTCTTGAAGGCGCGGCTGATCCACGAGCCCTTGTTCTCGGACGGCTCGAAGCCGCCACCCCTCACCAGATTATAGGCGTCCTTGTACCAGGGACTGTCCGGGAAGTTGTGGCCGAGCACGGCGGCGGCGGTCTGCGCCTCGCTGGCGATGCCGAGCATCATGTAGCACTCGGTCAAGCGCATCAGCGCCTCCTCGACGTGCCGGGTCGTCTGATACTGCGTCACCACCACCTTGAAGCGGTTGATGGCGCCGATGAAGTTCTTCTTCTGCATGTAGTAGCGCGCGACCTCCATCTCCTTGGCGGCGAGATGGTCGCGGCCGACCTCGATCTTCTTGCGGGCCTGCGCCGCATATTCCGAGGTCGGATACTTGCGGATGACCTCCTCCAGCGACTGGATCGCCTTCTCGGTGCGGGTCTGGTCGCGGGTGACGTCCGGGATCTGGTCGTAGTAGGAGGCGCCGATCAGATATTGGGCGTAGGCGACGTCCGGGCTGCCCGGATGCATCGTCACGTAGCGCTTCGCGGCGCCGATCGCCTCGTCGTACTGGCGCGTCTCGTAATAGGAGTAGGCGGTCATCAGCAACGACTTGCGGGCCCACTCGGAATAGGGGTGCTGGCGGTCGACCTCTTCGAACTTCTTGACCGCGTCCTTGGGCGCGTTCTTCTCGTTCAGGAGGTAGACGCCCTCGTTGTAGAGCTTGTCGGCCGGAAGATCGGGCCCGAGGTCGTCGTCGTTGCCGCCGAACAGGTTCGAGAGGCTGCTGCAGCCGCCGAGAATCACCAGAACGGGCAGCAGCGCGATGAGGCGACGCAGCCCGGCGCGTCCGCCTGCGGACCGGCCCGGGCGCGCCGCGGCGCGCGATGTCGACGTTGAAAGCACCGAAGTCCCCCGTGAGACGCGTCGCGCGGCCGCCCGTCCAGGCCGCGATGGTCGACGCCGAACATCCCCTGTCGGGTCGGACTCAACCCCGACATTCGGCCGGGAATGTGGCGGGAGGGGTCTGCGGCGGGTCGCGCCGCGGGACATGCGTCCCGACGGACACGGTCGTCCAGGCAGATTCGTCAGGACACGTCGGCGCTGTAGGCCGGGGCGGCGATGCCGGTGGTCAGCTCGGCGCGGCCGCGCACCGTGGTGCGGGCGAGCGCGGTCGCATCGACCATGGTCCAGGCGGTCGGATCGGCCATCAAGGCCGAGATCACCGCGTGGTTGAGCTTGTGGCCGCCGCGCACCGAGCGGTACATGCCGAGCAGCGGCGCACCGGCGAGCGCAAGGTCGCCGATCGCGTCGAGCGCCTTGTGGCGGACGAACTCGTCGGCCCAGCGCAGGCCGTCCGGGTTGAGGATGCGATTCTCGGCGACCACCAGGGTGTTCTCGAAGCTGGCGCCGAGCGCGTAGCCGGCGCTCCACAGCTTCGCCACGTCGCTCATGAAGCCGAACGTGCGGGCGCGGGCGATCTCGCGGCGGAAATGGAGCGGGTCGAGGTCGAAGGCCAGCGCCTGGCGGCCGATCAGCGGGTGCTCGAAGGCGATCTCGACCTCGAACCGCATGCCGCGGTCGTAGGGGCGCAGCTCACCGTAGGAGCGGCCGTCGGCGACCCGGACCGGCTTGAGCACCTTGATGTAACGGCGCGGCGCCGCCGTGGTCTCCAGGCCGACCCGGTCGATGGCCGCGACGAAGTCCTCGGCGCTACCGTCCATGATCGGCATCTCGGGACCGTCGATCTCGATGACGGCGTTGTCGACGCCCAGGCCCGCCAGCGTGGCGAGCACGTGCTCGGCGGTCGAGCACAGCGGGCCGGTCGCGTCGCCGATCACGGTGGCGAAGTCGGTCGCCACCACGGAGCGGACGTCGGCCTTCACGGCGCGGTCGGGCTTGCCGTCGGTGCCGGGCCGCACGAAGCGGATGCCGGTGCCGGGTCCGGCCGGATGCAGCGTGAGGGTGGCAGGCACGCCGGAATGCACGCCGATCCCCGATACGGTCACGTCGGAGCGCAGCGTCGTCTGTCGGCCGGATTTCATGTGAACCGTCCCAATCCCAAAAAACTCTAGCGCGCCGCGATGCCGCGACAGTCCGTTCAAGTTTTTCCCCCACGGGACGCGGTGTTCAGGTCCTCGTCAGCCCGTCGCTTGTCACGCGCGCGTGGCTGCCCCGTCGAGGCCCAAGTCTGTCCCCGTGCCGAACGAACATTAACCGTCTGATCCGTAACGGCCAACTCACGCTTTCTTACCGATTGTTACCTGAATTTCGAACGCTTTCGACCGGGTTTCGGCCACGAAATCAGAGGACAACTGTCCTGTTCAGCAGCTTTATCGCTTGACGGCGGCGAATTCACCACACCTCGCTACCGCGCTTCGCGAGACCGTCTCCCGCGGCTGCGAAACGCCCCACGGCGCGTGCTGCAGGTGCTTCGTGGCGAATCGGCGGCCGGCGAATCACAGCCCCGCCACGAATGCGATCGCGCGATAATTGCCCTATGCGCCACGAGCGCGCGGCGCGTGCCGAGGTCAACGGTGCCCGAGCGACCCCGGCCGAAAAATGGAATGGCCGGGCACGGGGCCCGGCCATTCGGTGCAGACCATCCGGAGGCAGGTCGGACGGTCCGCAGGCGGCACGTCGCGGCGGCGCGCCGAGGCGGACGGCGCCCCGCCCCTGTCCTAGTTCGCCTGCCGGCGCAGGAACGCCGGGATATCGAGCTGGTCGTCGTCGTGCTGCGGGCCGGGCTGGGCGGCCGGGCGACCGTGCATGTCGAGACCCTGCGGCGCCTGCGGGCCCGGAGCGGGCCGGCGGGCGTAGTCGGAGACCGGATCGGGCGCGCGGCCGACCGGCGGCATCGGCGGCATGCGGGGTGCCATCGGGCGCTCCGCCGGCATCGCCGGACGGGCCGCCTTCGGCGCCTCGGGGGCACGCGGCGCCTCCTCGGCCGTGCGGCCGAGGCCGACGGCGGCGAGCCGCTGCAGCAGGGTCAGGCGGCGCTTCTCCGGGTGCTCCTCGCCCATCGGGTCGGCGCCGCGCTGGGCGCGCAGCTCGTTCTGGGCCGGCAGCGGCAGCTCGTCGATCCGCGGCATGCGGGCCGGACGGCCGGCCGGCCGCTCCGGCTGCGGCGGGATGAACACCTTGGGCGGCGCCTCGTGCGCCTCCACGGGCGCCTCCTGGGCCATGGCGTCGGGATAGAAGGTCGGCTTCGGCTGCTGAATCGGCCGGATGGTGACGTCCTCGATCTCGCGCGGGATCAGCGCGTCGGCGACCGCCGCGGTGGCGACGGCGTCGATCGCCGCATGGCCGGCCGGCTCGGCCGGGATCAGCGGCTGGACGGCGGCCGGGGCCGCCTGCTCGAGGCGCTCGGCGATCCGCTTGTTGTCGGCGCGCAGCCGGTTGGCGAGCTCGGCGATGCGCGACTCGTGCGCCGCCGCGGCCTGGCTGTCCGGGGTGCGCGACGTGAAGGCCTCGACGGCCGGCACCGGCGCATGGATCTGGTTGGCGCCGATCATCGCCGGGTCGACCCCGGTCGCCACCACGGAGACGCGGATGACGCCCTCGAGGGTCTCGTCGAAGGTGGCGCCGACGATGATGTTGGCGTCGGCGTCGACCTCCTCGCGGATGCGGGTCGCGGCCTCGTCGACCTCGTAGAGGGTGAGGTCCTTGCCACCCGTGATCGAGATCAGGAGCCCGCGGGCGCCCTTCATCGACACGTCGTCGATCAGCGGATTGGCGATCGCCGCCTCGGCGGCGCGCAGGGCGCGCTTCTCGCCGGTCGCCTCGCCGGTGCCCATCATCGCCTTGCCCATCTCGCGCATCACCGCGCGGACGTCGGCGAAGTCGAGATTGATCAGGCCTTCCTTGACCATCAGGTCGGTGATGCAGCCGACGCCCGAGTAGAGCACCTGGTCGGCCATCGCGAAGGCGTCCGCGAAGGTCGTCTTCTCGTTGGCGATCCGGAACAGGTTCTGGTTCGGGATGATGATGAGGGTGTCGACCACCTTCTGCAGCTCGGAGATGCCGCTGTCGGCGAGCCGCATGCGGCGCTGGCCCTCGAAGTGGAACGGCTTGGTGACGACGCCGACCGTCAGGATGCCGAGCTCGCGGGCCGCGCGGGCGACCACGGGCGAGGCGCCCGTGCCGGTGCCGCCGCCCATGCCGGCGGTGACGAACACCATGTGGGCGCCGGTGAGGTGATCACGAATCTCGTCGATCACCTCCTCGGCGGCGGCGCGGCCGACATCCGGCTGCGAGCCGGCGCCGAGACCCTCGGTCGCCTGCACGCCCATCTGGATGATGCGCTCGGCCTCGGACATGGTCAGCGCCTGAGCATCGGTGTTGGCGACGACGAAGTCGACGCCCTGCAGCCCCGCCCGGATCATGTTGTTGACGGCATTGCCGCCGGCACCGCCCACACCGAACACGGTGATCCGCGGCTTCAGCTCCCGAATGTCCGGGATCTTCAGATTGATGCTCATGGCTGCCTCTTCGATGCGGGGGCGTGCGCGACGCCCACGGGGTCCGTCGGTCCGCCACCGACGGGGTTCGGGAATTTCTTGCCGGTCGTCAGAAGCTCTCGCGCAGCCATCGTCCGACCCGTGTGAAATATCCGCTGGCGCCCGCCGACGTGCGATGCGTCCGACGCGGATCGAAATGCTCCAGATGCGCCACCTGGGGATAGACCAGGAGGCCCGCCGCGACCGCGAAGGCCGCCCCCTTGGCGCCGTCCGGCAGGCCGGCGACACCGAGCGGCCGGCCGATCCGGACCGGACGCCCGAGAATCCGCGCGGCGAGCTCGGTAAATCCCGTCAGCTCGCTCGCCCCGCCGGTGACGATGACGCGCCCGCGCGGCTCGGCGGCGAACGGCGACGCCGCCAGGCGGTCGCGGACCATCTCCAGAATCTCCTCGACACGCGGCTTGATGATGCGTGTCAGGGTCGCCCGGGAGACGAACTGGGGCGGCTCGCGGTCGTCGCCCGGAACCGCCGGGACGGCGATCATGTCGCGGTCGTCCATCGCGCCACCGAGCACATTGCCATAGAGCGTCTTGATTCGCTCGGCGTCCGGCACGGCAGCCGAGAGTCCGCGCGCCAGATCCATCGTGACGTGATGTCCGCCGAGCGCGAAGCCGTCGGCATGCACGAAACGCCCGCCGGTGAAGACCGCGAGCGTCGTCGTGCCCGCCCCCATGTCGACCACGGCGGCGCCCAGCTCGGCCTCGTCGTCGGCCAATGCGGCCAGGGCTGCGACATAAGGACTCGCCACCATGGCCTCGACCGAGAGATGACACCGCTCGATCGCCAGCATCAGGTTGCGAGCCGCCGCCGCCTCGGCGGTGAGGACGTGCATGTCGACGCCGAAGCGCTGGCCCAGCATGCCGCGCGGATCGCGGATGCCGCGCTCGTGGTCGATCGTGTAGCCGATCGGCACCGAGTGGAGGACGACGCGGCCGGGCCGCACCGAGGAGCGGCTGCCGGCGGCGAGCACGCGGGCGATGTCGCCCTCGCGCACCGTGCCGGGCACGTCGACGGAGGCGGCGAACAATTCGCTCGACGGCCGGCCGGCCGACAGCGACACGATCACGGCCTCGACCTGGCAGCGGCCGGCGCGCTCGGCGAGATCGACGGCGTGGCGGATCGCCACCTCGGCCTCGGCGAGATCGACGACGCCGCCGGCCTTGAGGCCGCGCGACTCGGCGTGGCTGAAGCCGATCACGTCGATCGCGTGGGTGCGGCGGCGGAGCACCTCCTGGGGCGGCTGCGGTGTCAGCCGCGCGATCAGGCAGGCGATCTTCGAGGTGCCGACGTCGAGCGCGGCGACGACCGCGCTGCGCCGCGGCGCCAGCGGCTTCATCTTGGGGGCGAGACCGAACTGGAGATCGCTCATGCGGCGCCTCCCTTCGGCTTCGGCTTCTTGGCCTTCTGGGCCTCCTCGCGGGCCTGGAAGGCGCCGTCGGAGAGCCGCACGGTCACGCGGTCGGGCAGTCTGAGGTCGATCATCACGATGTCGCGGGACAGCAGCTTCTTGTCCTGCTCGAGCGCGGCGAGCTGGTCGAGGGCGCGCGGCACCTCGGTCTCCGGCAGGCGCACGTCGATGCCGTTCTTGAGCTTGAGGTTCCAGCGCCGCTCGGCGACCAGCACGGCGGCGGCGACCTGGTCGCGCAAGCCCGGATGGCGGTCGAGCGTGGCCAGAAAGGCGCGGGCGCGGGTGTCGGCGCCGGTGCCGACCACGAAGGGCAGCGCCATCACGCCGCGCGACACATAGGCGTCGAGCACGGTGCCGTCGGCGGCGATGACGTGGACCTGGCCGTCCTTCTGCCACAGCGCGAAGGCGGCCCGCTCGGTGATGTCGATGGCGACCCGGTCCGGATAGAGCTTCTGCACGGTCGCCTCGGCGACCCATGGATTGGCCCGCAGGCGGGCGCGCGCGTCCGCCGCGTCGAGGAACAGGAGCGAGCTGCGCCCGGTGATGCCGGCGATCGCCAGCACCTCGTCGCGCGACAAATGCTTGTGGCCGGTGAGCGCGACGCCGGTGATGCGGAAGCCGACGGCGTTCGCCGCCATGTCGCGGACGTCGGCCAGCGCCCCGAGGACGACCGGCGCGTGGTCGCCGCGCACGATGCCGAAGCCGATGCTGGACAGGATGATGGCGACCGTCGCGGCGGCGCCGCCCCAGCGCGGCCAGCGCTCGGCGAGCGCGACGATCTGGTCGATGCGGCGCTCGATCGCGGCGAGCGGCCCGAAGCTCGCGAAGCGCCCTTCCGGCCGGCGGGCCGCGGGCCGGCGGCGGCGCGCCGCCTTGTTCATGGAGGACTTGTCGCGCGGCTTGGCACCGGCCTTGGCGCCGAACCTGAAGCCGAACAGGCCGGTCTTCGGACCGGGCTTGGCGCCGGTGTCGGCGCCGGCGCGCGGACGCGGCGAACCGCCGGGCGTTCGCCCGGTCAGCGGTTCAAAGACGCGTCCCCCACCATCCATTCGACCAACTCTTCGAACGCGATGCCCGCATGCGCGGCCATCTCGGGCACCAGCGAGGTCTCGGTCATGCCGGGCTGGGTGTTCACCTCCAGGCAGAACAGCCCGTCGGTGCCCTCCAGGCGGTCGTCGAACCGGAAGTCGGCCCGGCTGACGCCCCGGCAGCCGAGTGCAAGGTGCGCTCGGAGAGCCAGTGTTCGGACGTGTTGGTAAACATTCGGTTTAATTCCGGCCGGCAAGACGTGCCGCGAGCCCCCCGGCGCATACTTGGCCGTGTAGTCGTAAAAGGTGACATTCGGAACGATTTCAATGACATCGAGGGCACGGTCACCGATCACGGCGCACGTTAACTCTTTCCCAACGATGTAGCGTTCGCACAACACCTCCTCGCCGTAGGACCAGTCCGTCCGGGTGAGCTCCTGGGGTGGGTGCTCGTGCTGCTCGGTGACGATGAAGACACCGACGCTCGACCCCTCGCAGATCGGCTTGATCACGTAGGGTCGTGGCAGCGCGTGCTCCCTGGCGGCCTGGAGCCGATCCACCGTGATGCCCTCCGGCACCGGGACACCGGCGGCGGCGAGCACCACCTTGGCCGTGTCCTTCTGCATGGCGAGCGCCGAGGCGAGCACGCCGGAGTGGCTGTAGGGGATCTGCAGCACCTCCAGGATGCCCTGGATGGTGCCGTCCTCGCCGGGTCGGCCGTGCAGGAGGTTGAGGGCGACGTCCGGCGCCACCGCGGTCAGCACCGCCGCGATGTCGCGGCCGACGTCGATCCGGGTGACCTTGTAGCCGCGGGACTCGAGCGCGGCCGCGCAGGCGGCCCCCGAGCGCAGGCTCACCTCGCGCTCCGACGACCAGCCTCCCATCAGGACGGCGACGTGCCTGCTCATCGAACTTCCCCCTTGCGGCCGGCGCCGCGCCCGACTCGCGGCGGCCCGTTAACCGGACGGTATGGCGCCCCGGTGCACTCCGGTCCAGCGGGCTCGCACCCTGGTCGAGGAGGGGACGATGATCAACGGCTGGCTGATGCTCCCGGCCTGGGCGCTGTTCGGCACCCTGGTCGCCTTCTACGCGGCGACCGCCGCCGTGATCGCCTGGCTCGCCATGGCCTCGCCGGTGAGCGGCTGGATCAAGAGCTTCACGGGCGTGGTGGCGCCGTTCATCGCCGCCGTCAGCGTGCTGTTCTCGCTGCTCACCGGGTTTCTCGCCGGAGACATCGCCGACCGCAACCGGCAGGCATGGCGGGCCGTCAACGGCGAGGCGAGCGCGATCGTCATGCTCAACACGCTGAGCCTCGCCGCCGCCAGCGACATGAGCGCCATCCGGGGAGAGCTGAAGACCTACGCCGACAGCGTGCTGAAGGACGAATGGCCCGTGATGGCGGAGGGCCGCCGCGCGCCGGCGACCGGGGCGGCGCTGCGCGAGCTCTTGCGCCACGCCGCCGATCCGGCGATCGCCCGCGACGCCGGCCAGACCGCGGCCACGGCTCTCCTCGGCGCCGTGATCCGCATCCGCGACGCGCGCGCCGAGCGGCTCGCGCTCGCCTCCGACCAGACCAACGACATCAAGTGGCTGACCGTGCTGGCGCTCGGCATCGTCACCCAGATCGCCGTCGCGCTGGTCCATCTCGACAAGCCGCGCGCCAAGCTCGCCGCCATGGCGGTGTTCACGGCCGGCGCCATCATCGCGCTCGGCCTCGTCGCCCTGCAGGAGTACCCGTTCAGCGGCCACATGCGGGTCTCGCCGGTGCCGATCGAGCGGGCCGCCGAGCTGATGTCGCAGACGGGGTGAGAGACGTCCGCTCAGGAACCGGCCCCGATCTCCGCGTGCCCCGGACAAGGCGCTTCGGGCCGCAGGCCTGATGCGCCGCCGAGCCGGGGCCCAGGAGCGGCACAGGAGACGCTTCGACAAGTGACTCCTGGGTCCCGGCTCGCGGCGCGTCGCGCCGCGTCCGGGACACGGCGCCGTCACCCCGGCAGGCCGATCCGCTTGATCTCCCATTCCAGCTCGACCCCCGACGTCTCCTTGACGCGGCGGCGCACGGTCTCGCCCAGCGTCTCGATGTCGGCGGCGGTCGCGTTGCCGCGGTTGATGAGAAAGTTACAGTGCAGCTCGGAGACCTGGGCGTCGCCGACGACGAGGCCGCGGCAACCGGCGGCGTCGACGAGCTGCCACGCCTTGTGGCCCGGCGGGTTCTTGAAGGTCGAGCCGCCGGTGCGGCTCTTGATCGGCTGCGTCGCCTCGCGTGACTCGGTGATCTTCTCCATCGCAGCGGCGATCTCGGCCGGATCGCCGGGCGCGCCCTGGAACAGCGCGCTGGTGAAGATCACGTCGTCGGCGACGCCGCAGTGCCGATAGGTGAAATGCATGTCGGCATTGCCGAGGACATGGATGCGGCCGGCACGGTCGACGCCGCGCGCCTCGATCAGCACGTCCTTGGTCTCGCCCCCGTAGGCGCCGCCGTTCATGCGCAGCGCGCCGCCGACCGAGCCGGGAATGCCGCGGAAGAAGGCGAGCCCGGCGATGCCGGCATCCTGCGCGGCGCGGGCCACTTTCACGTCCGGAACGCCGGTGCCGGCGCGGATGCGGTGCCCCTCCTCCACCGTGACCTCGGAGAAGCCGCGGCCGAGCCTGATCACGACGCCGGGCACGCCGCCGTCGCGCACGATCAGGTTGGAGCCGAGCCCCAGCATCGTCACCGGCATGTCGGCGGGCAACCCCGCCAGCAGATAGGCGAGGTCGGCCTCGTCGGCCGGCACCACCATCACCTGCGCCGGCCCGCCCACCCGGAACCAGGTGAGCGGCGCCAACGGCTCGTTCGAAGTGATGCGCCCACGAAAGTCGGGCAGTTTGTCACGAAGGGCGGGGAGGAGATCGGGGAAGGGCATGGTGCTTTCAACCACCGGGTCAGACCCGGTTTTTCCAGAACTTCGGATCGCGGCTGCCGTGGATGCAGGCGACGATGATGATGTCGGTGTCGGACACCGTGTAGAAGAGGCCGTACGGGAACTTGCCCATCCCGACCCGTCGCAAATTCCGGTGGATCACCTGAAAGCGGAACGGATTCTGTGCGAGCGCGGCGACAGTCGTCTCGAAGGCTCGAAGCAGCTCGTCTCCGATGCCTGGAGCGTGCTCGTCGTACCAATCGGATGCGGCGGCGAGCTCGAGTCGCGCCTGCGGACGGACGACGACATGGCGTTTCATTTACGCCGCGACCAGAGCCACTCGCGCACCTCCTCCCACGAGCGTGCGGACGACGGATCTTTCTGATGCTCCTCCAGCCGTCGATCGAGCTCCTGCTTCAGCTCGTCGCTGATCGGGGGAAATTCGTCCTGCGCGATGCTGTCCCACAGCTCGACCGCGAGGTCGATCTTCTCTTCCGGGGTCAGCGCGAAGACCTGCTTGCGCAAATTCTCGTTCAAACCCATGTCGGTCGCTCCGGTCGATCGTTCCCTGTCGGCCCCAGCCTAGCAGATCGGGCGCTCCAGCGCGCTCACCGCGCCACCCCGTCGAGCCAGCGCCCCAGGAACGCGCGGCCCTTCTCGGCCGTCGCCCGCCCGACGCTCGCGGCCTGGGAGCGGAGGGTGCGCGGGTCGAGGCCGGCCTTGCCGAGCTCGACCGTGTGGCCGACCAGCCAGGTCTCGATCTTTTCGGGATCGACCTCGATGTGGAACTGGAGCCCGAGGATCGACGGGCCGATGGCGAAGGCCTGGTTCGGGCACGGCGCCGTCGCGGCGAGCCGCGTCGCGCCGGCGGGGAGATCGAGATTGTCGCCGTGCCAGTGCAGCACCGGTGTCGTGGCGAACTCGCCGAGCCCGGCGGCGCGGCCCTCCTCCGTCACGTCCAGCGGCTTGTAGCCGATCTCCTTCGCCGATCCGGGCGCGACCGTGGCGCCGAGCGCCTTGGCCATGAACTGGGCGCCGAGGCAGATGCCGAGCGTCGGCTTCCGCGCGGCGAGGCGCGCCGCGATCGCCGCCGTCTCGCCGATCACGAACGGATAGGCCTCCTCCTCGTAGACGCCGATCGGCCCGCCCAGCACCACGACCAGATCGGCGGCGACGAGCGAGCCGGCGTCGAGCGGCACGAGCGGCGCCTCGATACAGCTCACGTCGTAGCCACGCTCCGCCAGCAGCGGCCCCAGCACCCCGAGATCCTCGAAGGCGACGTGACGGACGGCGATGCAGCTCGGCATAGTCGTGATCCTCGGATCGTATCCCGCTGAACGCGCCCCACTCTCCGCTCCTTCCCGCGAAAGCGGGAATCCAGGGGCCGCGTGCCGTGTCGCCCCTGGGTCCCCGCCTGCGCGGGGACGAGCGGACATCGGGGCAACTCTCTCGCGCAATCCTGCTCTACGCCGCCGGCCCGAGCGCGGCGAGATCGTTCGGCAGCGCGTGCGCCCACTGGGTGATCGAGCCGGCACCGAGGCAGACGACGTAGTCGCCCGGCTGGGCGATCTGCCGCACCACGCCGGCGAGCGCCTGCGGCCCCTCGAGCGGCACGGCATGACGATGCCCGCGCGCCAGGATGCCGGCGACCAGCGAGTCGCGGTCGATGCCCGGGATCGGCGCCTCGCCGGCCGGATAGACGGGCGCGACGACGACCGTGTCGGCATCGTTGAAGCAGGTGCAGAACTGCTCGAACAGCGACTGCAGGCGGGTGTAGCGATGCGGCTGCATCACGGCGACGACGCGCCCCTTGGCGGTCTCGCGCGCCGCCTTCAGCACGGCGGCGATCTCGACCGGATGGTGGCCGTAGTCGTCGATCACGGTGACGCCGTTCCACGCGCCGGTGCGGGTGAAGCGGCGGCCGACGCCGGAGAAGCCGGCCAGCGCCTTGCGGATCCTGTCGTCCGACACGCCGAGCTCGCGGGCGACCGCGATCGCCGCCGTGGCGTTGAGCGCGTTGTGGCGGCCCGGCATCGGCAGCTCGAGCCCGCCGATCTCGTGCTCGGTCGCGCCGCCGCGGTCACGGAAGATCACGGAGAAGCGCGACTTGCCGTCGGTGTGGTCCTGATAGACGAGGCGCACGTCCGCCTGCGGGTTCTCGCCATAGGTGACGACGCGGCGGTCCTCGATGCGGCCCACCATGGTCTGCACGACCGGATGGTCGATGCACATCACGGCGAAGCCGTAGAACGGCACGTTCTCGGCGAAGGCCTGGAAGGCCTCTTGCACGGCCTCGTAGGTCTTGAAGTGGTCGAGATGCTCGGCGTCGATGTTGGTGACGATGGCGACGTCGGTCGGCAGCTTGAGGAAGGTGCCGTCGGACTCGTCGGCCTCGACCACCATCCAGTCGCCGGCGCCCAGCCGGGCATTGGTGCCGTAGGCGTTGATGATGCCGCCGTTGATCACGGTCGGGTCGAAGCCGGCGGCGTCGAGCAGCGAGGCGACCAGCGACGTCGTCGTCGTCTTGCCGTGGGTGCCGCCGACCGCGACGCAGCTCTTCAGCCGCATCAGCTCGGCCAGCATCTCGGCGCGCCGCACGACCGGCAGGCGTTTCGCCCGCGCCGCGACCAGCTCGGGATTGTCGCGCCGGATCGCCGAGGAGACGACCAGCACATGGGCACCGTCGACGTTCTCGCCGGCGTGGCCGATCGCCACCTTGATGCCCTTGCCGCGCAGCCGCTTGACGTTGGCGTTCTCGGCGACGTCGGAGCCCTGCACCGTGTAGCCGAGATTGGCCAGCACCTCGGCGATGCCGCTCATGCCGATGCCGCCGATCCCGACGAAATGCACCGGCCCGATGTCGTGCGGCAGCTTCATGTCGTTCCCTCTCCGTCCGCGGCGCATGTCGCGGCAGAGCGCCGCCCGGCCCTCCCCGCGCGCGGGGAGAGGGAGGCCGACGCCCTGCCGGCCCGACAGGGCCCGCAATCGCGGCCGTCGGTTTAGCGAATTCGGGGGCGTAACACTACGGCTTCGCGCGGCCGGCGACCGCGAGCACCAGCTCGGCCAGGCGGTCGGCGGCGTCGAGCACGCCGATGCTGCGCGCCCCGGCCGCCATTGTGGGCAACAGGCCGGGCTCGGTGGCGAGCCGCGCGATCTCGGCGGCGAGGCGTTCCGGCGAGAACGCCGCCTGCTTCATGCGGACCGCCCCGCCGGCCTTCTCGAGCATGCCGGCGTTCGCCATCTGGTCCTGGTCGAGGGCGTGCGGCAGCGGCACCAGGATCGACGGTCGGCCGATGGCGGCGAGCTCGGCGACCGTCGAGGCGCCGGCCCGCGCGATCACCAGGCTGGCCTCGGCGATGCGGGCCGGCATGTCGCGGAAGAACGGCTTCACCTCGGCCGGGATGCCGGCGTGCTTGTAGGCTTCCTCCACCGTGTAGAGGTCCTCGTCGCGGGCCTGCTGCACCACCTGGAGGCGCGAGCGCACGACGACGGGCAGCAGCTCCAGCGCCGGCGGCACGATGTCCGACATGATGCGGGCGCCCTGGCTGCCGCCGAACACGACCAGGCGGAACGGCTCGTCCGGTCCCGGATAGGGCCGCGCGGCGGCGGCGACCGCGGCCGGGCGGATCGGATTGCCGGTGTGGGTGCTCTTGGCGGCGAGCCGGGGATCGTGGCCGAAGATCGCCGGGAAGCCGGTGGCGATCGCGGTGACGCGCGACGCCAGGAGCCGGTTGGCGCGGCCGGCGACGCCGTTCTGCTCGTGGATGATGGTCGGGATGCCGCGCAGCGTCGCGGCGAGCACGGGCGGCAGCGTCGGGTAGCCGCCGAAGCCGACCACGGCGGCCGGCCGGATCCTGCCGTAGAGCTGGTAGGCCCGGAAGATCCCCTTGCCCAGCACGGTCAGGGTCTTGAGCAGCGCCTTGGGGTCGCGCCCCTTGAGGGTCGCGCTCGGCACGATGTGGGTGGCGCGGGCCGGGAAGCTGCCGCCGTAGCGGAACGCCCGCTCGTCGGTCGCGAGATCGACGATGCAGCCGCGCGCCTTCAGGGCGACGGCGAGCGCCTCGGCCGGGAACAGGTGGCCGCCGGTGCCGCCGGCGGCGACGACGATCAGCGGCTCGCCCTCCACCCGGGTGAACGGCGTGCTCTCGGGGACGGGCGTGCTCTCGGGCGCGGCCGATGCGGGATCGCTCATGCGGGGCGCTCCACCAGGGCGCCGCCGGCCGAGGCGACCAGCATCTCGGCGCGCGGCTGCTCGCGCGACAGGGCGAGCAGCATGCCGATGCCGTAGGCGATCGAGATCATCGACGAGCCGCCATAGGAGATGAAGGGCAGCGTCATCCCCTTGGCCGGGATGAGGGCGAGGTTGACGGCCATGTTGATGGCCGCCTGGGTGCCGAACAGGAGCGCCAGCCCGGTGACGGCGAAGCGGGCGAACGGGTCCTCGCTGCGCTGCGCCCGGCGCAGCGCGCGCAGCACGATGAAGGTGAACAGGGCGACCACGGCGAGGCAGACGACGATGCCGAACTCCTCGGCCGCGACCGCGAAGACGAAGTCGGCATGGCTGTCCGGCAGGATGCGCTTCACGGTCCCCTCGCCCGGCCCGCGGCCGAACCACCCGCCCTTGACGAACGACTCGACGGCGGCGTCGACCTGGAAGGTATCGCCCGAGGCGGGATCGAGGAAGCGCTTGATGCGCCGCGCCACGTGCGGGATCGTCGAATAGGCGGCGAAGCCGCCGACGGCGCCGAGCCCGGCGAGCGCGATCACCCACACGAAGCGCATCCCGGTCATGAAGAACAGGGCGCAGAACACGAGCGTGACCAGCAGGGTCTGGCCGAAGTCCGGCTGCAGCACCAGGACCGCGACGACGGCCGCCAGGAGCGCGATGGCGAGCGAGTTGGCCGGCACGTCGCTCTTGCGCGACGATTCGGCGAACAGCCACGACACCAGGATCACGAAGGCCGGCTTGACGAATTCGGACGGCTGGATGTTCACCCCGGCGAGCACGATCCAGCGCCGCGCTCCCTTCACCTCGGCGCCGAAATGCAGGGTCGCGGCGGTGAGCGCCAGGCTGACCACGAACACCACCAGGGCGACCCGGCGGATCGCCCGCGGCGACAGGAACGACACCCCGAGCAGCACCGCGATGGCCGGCGCCAGGTACATGATGTGGCGGTTGACGAAGTAGAAGGCGTCGAGGCCGAGCCGGTTGGCGACCGGCGGGCTCGCCGCGAGCGAGAAGATGATGCCGGCCAGCATCAGGGCGCCGAGCGCGAACAGGAGCAGCCGGTCGACGGTCCACCACCAGTCGGCGAACCAGGTGCGTTCGGCGCGCGAAACCATGGCGGCTGTCCTCTCGGGGCGGGTGCTCCGGCCGACTATGGTTTGCCGATCGTTAAGGAAAAATTTCGAATTGCGCGGTGCACGCCGCGATAGCGGCGCCACGGCGCTCGCCTATAGTCCTCCCGGAGCCCGTCCGACCTCGGTCGGGGGCGCGGCCCCGAACGCAAAAGACAGCCCAACGAGGACATCGCCATGCCGAGCCCCGCCGACCGGACCGTCTTCTCCCGCCTCGTCGCCTGCCCCGTCCTGGTCGCTTTGGCCGTCCTGCTCCTCCTGCCGGCCGGTCCCGCCGCGGCCGCCGCGAAGAAGGAGCACTGGGTGGTGAGCTGGACCGGCTCGGTGCAGGGCCCCTACCCGGTCGGCAACCCGTCCGCCCAGCCGGACCAGCGCTTCGCCTTCCCGTCGCCGGAGGCCGGCGCCCGCGACCAGACCCTGCGGCTCGTCGTCCGGCCGGACATCTGGGGCCGCGAGGCGCGCCTGCGCTTCTCCAACATGTTCGGGACGAAGCCGCTGACGCTCGACGGCGTCCATGCCGGCCTGCAGCTCGGCGGCCCGGCGCTGGTCAAGGGCTCGAACCGGCCGGTCACGTTCGGCGGCAAGGGAAGCGTGACGATCCCGCCAGGCGAGTCGACGTGGAGCGACCCGGTGCGGCTCGCCTTCGTGAAGAACCCGGACGATCCGCTGCTCGCCGGGCGAAAGCTCGCGGTGAGCTTTCACGTCGTCGGCGAGAGCGGGCCGATGACCTGGCACGCCAAGGCGCTGCAGACCTCCTACGTCTCGGCGCCGGGCAGCGGCGCCCACGGCCACGAGGAGGGCGAGGCGGCGTTCCCCTACGGCACATCGTCGTGGTTCTTCCTCGACGCGGTCGAGATGAAGGCGCCGGCGGACACGTTCGCGGTCGTCGCCTTCGGCGATTCGATCACCGATGGCACCGCCTCGACCATGAACGTCGACGACCGCTGGCCCGACGTGCTGTCGCGGCGGCTCAAGGCCGCCTACGGCAACCGCGTCGCCGTGGTGAACGCCGGCATCGGCGGCAACCAGATCGCCGGTCCGGCCGAGTACTCCCCGCAGAAGCCGTTCCCGGGCGGACCGAGCGCCAGGACCCGCATCGACCGCGACGTGCTGGCGCTGTCGGGCGTGCGCGCCCTGATCTGGCTCGAGGGCACCAACGACTTCAGCCGCAACGGCAATGCCAGCGTCGAGACGGTGCGGACCGCGATGGACGAGGTTCTGGCGCGGCTGCGCAAGGAGCGCCCCGACATCAAGCTGATCGGCGCCACGGTCGTGTCGGCGCTCGGCAGCACCTCGCCGGCGCACGGCTTCGTCGAGCAGGACGAGAAGCGGCGCGACCTCAACGACCACATTCGCAAGCCGGGCGTGTTCGACGCCGTGATCGACTTCGACGCCGCGACCCTCGACCCGTCGTCCGGGGGCTTGCGCGAGGAGTTCGTCCCCGACAGCACCACGGGCGGCAAGGGCGACCGCCTGCACCCGAACCGCACCGGCTATCACGTGATGGGCCACGCCATCGACCTCGGCTTGTTCGCCGCGCCGAAGAGCAAGGCGGCGGCGTCGCGGTAGGGACACCTCTCCCCGCTGGCGGGGAGAGGTCGACGCCCGAAGGGCGGCGGGTGAGGGGGCGTTTCCACGCAGCGGAGACTCGCGGTGGCGCCCCCTCACCCGGACTTCGCGCCTCCGGCGCGAACCCCGACCTCTCCCCGCACGCGGGGAGAGGTGCAACTCCGCACGCGGGGAGAGGTGAAGCGCGTCCCGCGATACCGCTCCCTGGCTCGACTCTTGCTTGACCTCGCGGCTGCGAAACACCCCGCGCGACCTTCGTCGTGTGCCGCCGCCGCCCTTGCACGGACGGCCCGGCGCGGACCAGGATGAGGGCTCGCGCCGACACAACCCGCCGGACCCAGTATCCCGTCATGATCCGTACCGCGCTCGATACGCTCTATCTCGTCGCCGGCTGGCTGGCCGGCGGCTTCCTGATCCTCATCTTCGTCCTGATGATGGTGCTGTCGGCGGGCCGCCCGCTCGGGATCAACGTCCCGGCCGGCGACGACATCGTCTCCTGGTGCATGGCCGCGATGGCGTTCCTCGGCCTCGCCCACACGTTCCGGTCCGGCGAGATGATCCGGGTCGGGCTGCTGATCGACAACATCTCCGGCCGGACGCGCCATGCCATCGAGATCGCCGCCCTCGTCGTCGGCTGCGGCTTCGTCGGCTTCTTCGCCTGGAACGCCGTGGTGATGACCTACGACTCCTGGCGCTTCCTCGACATGACCCAGGGCGTGCTGGCGATCCCCTTGTGGATCCCGCAGCTCGGCTTCACGTCGGGCCTCGTGATCCTCGCCATCGCCCTCGTCGACGAGCTCGTCTGGGTCGTCGGCGGCCGCGCGCCGCGCTACGAGAAGCCGAAGCCGACGACCGCCGAAGAGGTCGTCGAGCAGGCGATCCAGAGCGGCGTCTGAGGCAGCCGCGATGGAGCTTCTCGAGATCGCAGCCCTGCTGCTACTCCTCCTCGCGGTGCTGCTCGCCGGCGGCGTGTGGATCGCCGTCGCGCTGATGGCCTGCGGCTTCGTCGGCATGCAGTTCGTCGGCGGCAACATCCCGGCCGGCAGCGTCCTCGCCACCACGATCTGGGGCAACTCGGCCTCGTGGTCGCTCGCCGCCCTGCCGCTGTTCATCTGGATGGGCGAGATCCTGTTCCGCACCAAGTTGTCGGACGAGATGTTCCGCGGCCTCGCCCCGTGGCTCAACTGGCTGCCGGGCCGGCTGATGCACGTCAACGTGCTGGCCTGCGGCATCTTCGGCTCGGTGTCGGGCTCCTCGGCCGCGACCTGCGCGACGGTCGCCAAGATCGCGCTGCCCGAGCTGAAGCGCCGCGGCTACGACGAGATGGTGAGCCTCGGCTCGCTCGCCGGCGCCGGCACGCTCGGGATTCTCATCCCGCCGTCCATCACCATGGTGGTCTATGCGGTCGCGGCCAACGTCTCGATCATCCAGGTCTTCCTCGCCGGCTTTTTGCCCGGCCTCCTGGTGATGGTGCTGTACTCGGGCTACCTGATCGTCTGGTCGCTGCTCAACCCGAAGAAAACGCCACCGGCCGATCCGCCGATGCCGCTCCGGGAAAAGCTCGCCGAGTCGAGCAAACTGATCCCGCTGACGCTGCTCATCCTGCTCGTCTTCCTGTCGCTGCTGCTCGGCTGGGCGACGGCGACGGAATGCGCCGCCTGGGGCGTGCTCGGCTCGCTCGCCATCGCGGCGTGGCACCGCGCCCTCACCTGGGAGTCGTTCTGGGCGAGCGTGATGGGGGCGACCCGCGTCACCTGCATGATCATGCTGATCCTCGCCGGCGCGTCCTATCTCTCCACCGCGATGGCCTATACGGGCATCCCGGTGGCACTCGCCGAATGGGTCGGCGCCCTGAACCTCTCGCCCTACGCCCTGATCGCGGCGCTCACCGTGATGTACATCGTGCTCGGCACCGCGCTCGACGGCATCTCGATGATCGTGCTCACCACCGCCGTGGTGATCCCGATGGTCAAGCAGGCCGGCTTCGACCTCGTCTGGTTCGGCATCTTCGTCGTGCTGGTGGTCGAGATGGCCGAGGTGTCGCCACCGGTCGGCTTCAACCTGTTCGTGCTGCAGACGATGAGCGGCAAGGACTCCTACACGGTGGCGCGCGCCTCGATCCCGTTCTTCTTCCTGCTCGTCGCCGCGGTGGCGCTGATCACGATCTTCCCGCAGATCGTGATGGTGCTGCCCGAGATGGCCTTCACCAAGTAACGACTTCACCGACGCTGAACGTTCAACGGAGGACACGAGATGACGAAACGCCTCGCGATGCTCGCCCTGGCGGCCGCGGCCGCCGCCCTCACGCTCGCCGGCCCGGCCGCCGCGCAGACCAAGTGGAACCTGCCGGCCGCCTACCCGATCGACAATCCGCACACCGTCAACCTGATGGCCTTCGCCAAGGACGTCACGGACGCGACCGGCGGCAAGCTGCAGATCACGGTGCATCCGGCGGCCTCGCTGTTCAAGGCGCCGGAGATCAAGCGCGCCGTCCAGACCGGCCAGGCGCAGGCCGGCGAAGTCTTGATCTCGATCCACGAGAACGACGACCCGATCTTCGGCATCGACGTGATCCCGTTCCTCGCCACCAGCTATCCGCAGTCGCTGAAGCTGTGGAAGGCGAGCCGCGCCGCCGTGGAGAAGCGACTCGCCGCGCAGGGCCTGATGGTGCTGTTCGCGGTGCCGTGGGGCCCGCAGGGCATCTACGCCAAGAAGGAGATCGAGAAGGTCGAGGACATGAAGGGCCTCAAGTGGCGAGGCTACAATGTCGGCACCAACCGGATCGCCGAGCTGGTCGGCGCCCAGGCCGTGACGATCCAGGCGGCCGAGCTGCCGCAGGCGCTGGCGACCGGCGTCGTCAACGCGTTCATGACGTCGGGCTCGACCGGCTACGACAGCAAGGCCTGGGAGACCATGACGCACTACTACGACACCCAGGCGTGGATCCCGAAGAACATCACCTTCGTCAACAAGGCGGCGTTCGACGCGCTCGACAAGCCGACCCAGGAGGCCCTGCTGAAGGCCGCCGCGGTCGCCGAGGAGCGCGGCTGGAAGATGGCCGAGGAGAAGGCGACCTGGTACCTTGAGCAGCTCAAGGCCAACAAGATGAAGGTGCTGCCGCCGAGCCCCGAGCTCAAGGCGGGCCTGACCAAGATCGGCGACCAGCTCACCGCCGATTGGCTGAAGAAGGCCGGTCCGGACGGAGCAGCGGTGATCGAGTCTTATAAGAAGATGTGAGGACGAACGCGCTCGCCGCGGCGCCGCGACCTTCTCCCCGCGCGCGGGGAGAAGGTGGCTCGCCGCGAGAGCGGCGAGTCGGATGAGGGGCGCTTCCGTATCCACGAGACGCCCCCTCACCCGGACTTCGCGCCTGCCGGCGCAAAGTCCGACCTCTCCCCGCGCGCGGGGAGAGGTGAGATGAGACCGGCGCCTTCAGGACTCACGACAAGAACAAAAAACGCCCGCCGGGAACCTCTCCCGGCGGGCGTTTCGATTCAGCACGTGGTCCGCGAAGCGCTTACTCGTAGATCTCGATCACCCGGCGGGTGCGCGGGTCGACCACCACGCGGCGCTCGTTGACGACCGCGTAGGAGTAGGCGTCGTGGCCGCGCACGCTGTGCAGCTTGACGCGCGGCGGAAGCGGCTGCCCGACCACCACGCGCTCCTCGACCGCCACCGACGGCACCCGCTCGCGCATCACATAGGTGCGCACCTCGGCGGGCGGCGGCCCGAGCACCATGTTGGCGGCGCCGCCGACCGCACCGGCCGCCCCGCCGACGATCGCGCCGACCGGGCCGCCCGTGGTGGCGCCGCGCTCGACCCCCTGAGCCGCACCGCTGACCGGGTCGTTCTGGGCCGCCGCCAGGGTCGGCGCCGCGACCACGAGCGCGAGCGCTCCGAGAAGAACCTTCGTCCGCATCGTCTGCCTCCTTGCTCGATACGACTGCCGAGGAAACGTGGGGCTCCCGACCTCGTTCCGAGTTGCGCGATCGACCGGCGCACGGAGGTACCCACCGACGCGTTCTGCCCGGACGACGGGAAATCGCGCGCCGGGACTCGCGCGCCGCGTTGCATTAAGGTGCGATGCGGGACCGGAGGTGGCGAATGGCGATCGAGACTCCGTGCAACAAGGTCTGCACCGTCGACCGGGCGACAGGCTTCTGCCTCGGCTGCGGCCGCACGCTCGCCGAGATCGCCGAGTGGTCGGATTTTTCGGACGACGAGCGCCGGCGGATCATGGCGGCGCTGCCCGGCCGCCTCGCCGGCCTGCCCGCCGTCACGAACCCGCCGCGCGACGCCGCCGCCTGATGATTCCCGTCCCTGCTTCGAGCGCTCCGAAACGGGCGAGGCCCGAGCGATCTCCCGCCCGGGCCCCAAACGATCAGCCGGCCTGTAAGCCGGGTTCTGTAGGGCGGAGGTGACCCGTGAAGGCTGCCTCCGCGTGACGGCCATTCCTCTGGGGCGCCGGTTGCCCGGCGCCTCGAGCGACCTACCCGGACGGCTGGATCCGGACACCGATCCGGAGACGAGCCCGCCCGGGCGAACCCAGACGAACCGGCCTCCACGCCGTCCCTATTCGGTTTTGCTCCCGGTGGGGTTTGCCGTGCCGCTTCCGTTGCCGGACGCGCGGTGCGCTCTTGCCGCACCGTTTCACCCTTGCCGACGGCCAAAACGCAACGCGGCCGCAGGCGGTCTATTCTCTGTGGCACTGTCCCTGGGGTCGCCCCCGCCGGACCTTATCCGGCACCGTTGGTCCATGGAGCCCGGACTTTCCTCCCCGGCCACCTTTCGGTGATCGCCGGGACGGCCGTCCGGCCGACTGACGGACCAGGAATGGGGAGACGAGGCTGCGACGTCAAGGCCTCGCCTCCCCACACCGGCAGTGCGGCCGATCTCGAAAGCGCCTCCCCGCGAGTCGGAGGTCACCTCGCGGGGATACCCTCTAGAGGGACCGGCCGAGAATCCGGGGGGCCGCCAGCTTCTGCCGCACGCGCAATGGCGACGGGGTGAACTGGGCGGCGCGGAACGACTCGCGGAAGAACTCCCCGGCCGCGCAGTACCCCGCCTTCGCGAGCGTCGAGAGGCCGACCGGCCGGCCCGACTGGGCGCGGGCGAGCAGACCCTGGGCGGCGGCATGCGACAGCGGATGGCGGGGATGCATGGTGGTTCTCCCGATCGAATGACCACGACGGGTATGATATTCAGGAGCGAGCGGCCGATAATCAGTCGGTCCGGAATTCGATCTTGGACGCGTGGGATCGAATTTCCCTTGCGCTCCTCCCGCCGCAACGATGCAAGCGTGATGCTCGTCGTCGCGCAATGATGCATCGCATCAGATGAACAATGATCCGGAGCTTCTTGACGACCGTCCCCGGTCATGAAAAAGGCCCGGCGGGATGTCCCGTCGGGCCTCGGGCCGAAGCGGCGAAGGCGGGGCAGCGCGCGACGCCGCCGGGTCGGCACGGCCGGACCAGGGTCAGACCCAGCCGTTGGGGGTCCAGGTGGCGATCGGGCGGCGGTTCTGCCGCGCTGCGATCGTGTCGTAGTGTGCGCCGCGGAAGCGATCGAGCAGGCCGAGCAGCAGGCGGCCGAGCGAAACCGAACGGCGGGTTTCGGTCTCCACCAGCTCGGCGGGACCACGGAGTTCGAAGAGTGTCATGGAAGCAGGCCTTCAGCGTGTCGTTGGGCTTCTCGTAGCCGAAAAACCCTGATGAATCATTGGTCTCGGAAGACAACCACCTTGGAACTGGGGGACCGAGTGAGGAGCGCCGGCTGATGGATCAGGTCAGCGACATGCGGGCTTTCGTGCAGGTGGTTCAGCGCGGCAGCTTCTCGGCGGCGGCCGAGGATCTCGGCCTCACCCCCTCGGCCGTGTCCAAGCTGGTGTCCCGTCTGGAGGATCGGCTGGGGGTCCGGCTGCTGCACCGCACAACCCGACGGCTCGCCCTCACGCCCGAGGGCGAGACCTATCTGGTGCGGGCTCGCGACATCCTCACCGCCATCGAGGACGCCGAGACGGAGGTCGCTCGGGCCTCCACGACACCGCGTGGAAAGTTGCGGCTCAACACCGGCAGCGCCTTCATGCTGCACGAGCTCGCCGCCGCCCTGCCCGACTTCCTGACCCGCTATCCGGAGATCGAGATCGAGATCACGGTGACGGACCGGGTCGACAACCTGGTCGAGAACGCCGACGTGGCGATCTGCATCGGGCCGATCGCCGACCGCTCGCTGGTGGCGCGCCGCTTCGCCGCGACCGAGCGCGGCATCTACGCGGCCCCGCGCTATCTGGAGCGGCGCGGCATCCCGCAGACCCCCGACGACCTCGCGCAGCACGACTGCATCGTGCTGAGCTCGGTGCCGTCCATCAATCACTGGCCGTTCCGGGACGGAAACGCGATTCGCAGCTTCGAGGCGGAGGGGCGGCTGGTGGTCGACGACGCCGAGGCGGCGCTCCGCCTCGCGGTGAGCGGCGCCGGGCTCGTCCACCTGAGCGATCTCCTGGTCGGCAATGCGGTGCGACGGGGCGAGCTCGTGCCGCTTCTCACCCAGCATCACATGGTCGAGCCGATCCCGATCTCGGCCGTCTACCCGCAGGGCCGGCACCGCATGCTCAAGGTGCGGGTGTTCATCGATTTTCTGGTCGCGCGATTCGCCGATGCGCCGTGGCGCACGCGGCTCGACCGGCCGAAGGCCGAGACCCCTGTGACCGCCGACAGCGGCACCGCGGAGGACTGACGCACCCGCCGGCGCGCCGCCGCAGCAAGTTGCGAGCCGGCCGCCGCGCCCGACCGGGGGATCCGGGCGCGGCTGGCCGAGCCTCACATGTGCGGCATGTAGTGGCTGTTGTAGGCCGAGTTCACGAAGGACTGGATGGCGCGGGCGACGAAGCCCTTCTTGCCACCCTTCTGGGCGGACGTGGCGGCGTCGGTACGGGTGAGCTTCTCGGACATCGGTTCATTCCTTAGGTCGGCCACCGCGGCGGTGGCTCTGACATCGGGAAGAGTACTGACGGAATCCTCGGTAAAAAATTGCTGCATCGCAACAGGACTTGTGAACTCGGCGACCTAATTCGGCGGGCGACCGCAACTCGTCACGCCAGACTACCGCCAAAGAGTGAATCCGATTTCGCCTCGATCGCCGCGAGGGTCTCCCGGGTCGAGGGATCGGCGATCCCATCCACCAGGGCGGGCCGGAAGTGGCGTTGGAAGGCCGCGACCACCAGCCGGGTCGCCTCGTCGTAGCGCCCGCTCTCCGGCACCCCGTAGCCATAGGTCGCGAGCGCCGCCTGCAGGGCGGCGACCTCGCCGCCCGTTTTCGATGGCCCGAGCGTCTGCCCCGGCGTGTCGAGCGGCGCCGGCGGCACCCACAGGCCGACCCCGCCGCGGGCCAGCGTCTCCCACGGAAACGCCTCGCCGGGGTCCTGCTTGCGGGCCGGCGCGACGTCCGAATGGGCCAGCACCCGGGCCGGGAGGATCGCGTGCCGGGCCAGGATGTCGCGACAGAGCGCCACCACGGCTTCGATCTGGACGGCCGGGAACGGCGGCAGCCCGAAATCGTGCCCCGGATTGGCGACCTCGATGCCGATCGAGCGCGAGTTGACGTCGCTGTCGCCGGCCCAGCACGACACACCGGCATGCCAGGCGCGCCGCGCCTCCGCGACCATCTGCACGACCGCCCCGTCCTCGCGGACCAGATAGTGGCACGACACCTTGGCGTCCGGGTCGCACAGTCGCGCGATCGCCTCGCTGGTCGACGCCATGCCGGTGTAGTGGAGCAGCAGCAGGTCGGGGCCGGCCGTGCCGCCCCGGCCGGCCCGCGGCTCGTGGTTGGGCGAGGCGAAGACTTCCGCGACCAGCGGCGAATCGGGCCTCAACGTCGGCATTCGAGGGCACTCCGACAGGATTCGATCGCGGCATCTCCCAGCCCCGCATCGGCAGCGCCGACCCGCGCGACGAGACGAGCGAGCGCGGCGGCATCGAGCCGCGTGCCGATGCGGACTCCGCTGCACAGGTCGATCCCGAACGGCCGGACCATCCGGATCGCGGCGCCCACATTGTCCGGGCCGAGACCGCCGGCGAGAAACACCGGCGTGCCGGCGACCGCGGTCACCACGTCGCGGCTGATCGCCCAATCGTGGACACGTCCGGTCCCGCCGAGCTCACGCAGCGCCGCCCAGGGACGGCCGGAATCGAGGAGGATCGCATCGACGAGAGGCGCGACAGCGCGCGCCTGCGCCACCGCGTCGGACCCTTCAACATGCAGTACCTGAACGATGCGGACATGCGGCAACTCACGTCGGAGCGCCGCGTAGGTGTCGACCGGCACGGCATCGACGAGCTGCACCGTATCGACGCGGCAGGCGGCGACGTGCGCCACCACGTCGGCCGGCGCGGTGCGGCTGGTGAGCAAGAAGCGCGACACCGGCGGCGGAACCGCGCCGGCGATCTCGGCGATGCGATCGTCGGCGATGACGCCCGGGCCGCTCGGCATCTCGGCGACGAAACCGAGCGCAGATGCGCCGGCGGCGATCGCCATCCTGGCCTCCTCGACGGAGGAGATGCAGCACACCTTGATCCGCGTTCTCATGCGAGCGTCGTCCGCCCCGCGGCGCCGTTCGATGGCGGACGTCGCCGCCGTCGTCCCCGGCATCGCAGATACCGCCCTACCACGGCTCGAAGAGACGACGAAAGGCCCGGAGCGGGCTCCGGGCCTTTCGCAGTTTCGGATCGGAACGCGATCAGCGGTTCGGCGTGCCGGTCGCGGCGCCCGAGCCGGTGCCCATGTTGTTGCGCGGCGTGGTCGTCGCGCCACCGGTCGCACCACCGGTCGCGCCACCGGTCGCGCCGGAGCCGGTCGTGGTCCGGTTGCTGTCGTTCATCGTCTTGAACTCGGCCTGCTGCTGGAGCTGGTCCTTGGTCATCGACAGGCGGAGCTGATCCGAGCTCGAGTTGTTCTGGCCGCTGTTGGCCGGGATCACCTGGAACGCCGACACCGGCAGCGCGATGTCCTTCTGGCCGATGCCGAGGAAGCCGCCGACGCCGACGATCAGCGCGTCGACCTTGCCGGACTTGTCGAACAGCACGTCGCTGACGTCGCCGATCTTGTTGTTGTCGGTGCCCATCACGTCGGTGCCCATGAACTTGGACGCCAGCCACTGATTGGCGCTCTGCTGAGTGATCACGGCCGAGGACGGGTTGCTGGTGGCCGAGCCCATCGCACCCGAGCTCGAGCTGCCGGCGGCAGGCGCGTTGGTGCTGGGCGTCGTGGTGGTGGCGGGGGCCTGGGCGAGCGCCGTCGTCATCATCAGGCCGCTCACGGCCGCAACGGCCACGAGATTGCGGATCATCGGAATGCCTCCATGGTCGGTGAAACTGCCAGGGCGGAGCGTCGCCCTGTGCCCCGACAACCCGGCCACCCGACACCTGTTCCGCACGATCGCCACGTCGCTCCCTACTCTCCGGCCGACGGCGCCTCCGCGGTGGACGCCGGAGCCGAGGACGTCTCGTCGGCCGTGGCGGACCGGCGCACCACCGTCACGGTGCAGGGCGCCTGCGCGACCACCTGGGCCGAGACGCTGCCGAGATACCGCCGCAGCGAGGACGAGCCGCGCGCCCCCATCACGATGTGATCGACATTGTTGTTGCGCGCGTAATCGACGATCGCGGCCGCCGGATCGGGCGATTCGAACACGTGATAGGTGATGCGGTCGGTCGACACCGGCAGCGGCCGCGCCCAGTGCTTCAGCTCGACGAGACGCTGCAGATGCGGATTGCGGCCGTGCGCGTCCTCCATCGGGTCGAGCGCCAGGCGCGACACCTTGAGCACGTTGACGCAGGCGAGGCGCGCGTCCGGCACGGTGGCGAGCACGCGACGCAACGCCGCGGCGATGGCGTCGCCGAGATCGTCGCCGGCCGAGAGATCGACGGCGGCCATGACGATCGGCGAGCGGTCGATGACGCCGGCGATGCTGCGCATGCGCAGGGGCGGCGCGTTGCGCACCTTCAGCCAGCGCGACAGCACGGTCAGCATCCCGTCGCGATCGCGCCGGACCGCCCGCTCGGTCAGCGGCACGCCGTCGGGATGCTGCAGGTCGAAGCGCAGCTGCGCCGCCGACGAGTAGCGGTCGTCGCGGTCGATCTCCAGGCAGCGCAGGATGATCTCCTGCAGCCACGGCGGCACCAGCGCGTTCCAGCGCGCCGGCGGGAACGGATCGCGCCACAGCCTTCGGCGCCACTCCGACTCGCGCTCGGGCTCGCCGAACGGGCGCTCGCCGGTCGCCAGGAAATACAGCGTCACCCCGAGCGCGAAGATGTCGCTGCGCGGATCGCCGCGGAAGCGGCGCACCTGCTCGGGCGCCACATAGGCGCCGGTGCCGACCGGCTCGTCGAACTCCTCGGCAATCAGGTCGGGGAGCTGGTCGTGACGCGACAGGCCGAAGTCGATCAGCACGGCCGAGCCGTCGTCGCGCAGGATGATGTTGGAGGGCTTGAGGTCGAGATGGGTGACGTGCTGGCGGTGGATGCTGTGCAGCGCCTCGGCGATCGCGGCGCCGATCTTCGCCACCTCGGCGGCCGGCAGCGGCGTGTCGGCGAGCAGGTTCTTCAACGGGCGCCCGGCGACGAACTCCATCACGATGTAGGGCCGCTCGAAGTCGCCGGCGGCGACATAGCGCGGCACGTGCGCCCCGGACAGCCGCGACAGGATCATCTGCTCCTGCTCGAAGCCGACGATGGTGAGCGGATCCTCGCCGCGGCGGAGCAGCGGGATCTTCATGATCAGCGGCATCGCCTCGCCGTCGCGCGACACCCGCCAGAAGTCCGCCATGCCGCCCGGCTCGAGCTGCTGCTCCAGCTTGAAGCCGTCGACCACCTGCCCCGGCGCCAGCGACCGCACGTTGATCACGAGCGGCGATCCTGGTCGGGGATGACCGCAGGTGGCGCCCGCCGGAAGTCACGACCCGCTCGTCCCCGCGAACGCGGGGACCCAGGGGCGACACGGCAAGGAATCTGGAGTCCCGCTTTCGCGGGAATGAGCGGAATTCGCGGCACGCTCAGTACCCCTCGTAGAGCCGGTAGGCGAGGCCGACCGGCAGGCCGGCCTCGATGATCTTCCGGGCGGCGCTGTCGATGTCGTAGGGCACCCGGACATAGGTGAGCACGTCGGTCGCGTCGTCCAGGATGGCGTAGCACGCCGCCGGATTGCGGTCGCGCGGCTGGCCGACCGAGCCGATCACGGCGAGCCAGCGCCGGCGTTGGGTGAGCGGGATCTCGACGCGGTCGACGGGATCGAAGCTCGCGAACTTCCCCGTCACCGACATGTGGAACAGGCTCGGCACATGGGTGTGGCCGCAAAAGGTGACGTGCGCCCGCGTGGCGACGAGCGCCCGCGAGGCCGAGTAGAGATCCGTGACGTAGCCCCAGCCGGCCGGATCGCTCGGATCGGCATGGACGTAGAGCGTCGTCCCCTTCTCGACGGCCAGCGGCAGCCGCGCGAGGAAGTCGCGGTGAGCGTCGGACAGCACGGTGCGGGTCCAGGCGATCGCCGCCGCCGCGTCGTCGTTCATGTCGGTGCGGGCGCCGGCCGCCGCGGCGTCGTGGTTGCCCAGCACCGCGACGGCGCCCTTCGTGGCGAAGTCCATCACGGTGTCGAGCACGAACACCGGATCGGCGCCGTAGCCGACGAAGTCGCCGAGGAACACGTAGGCGTCGACGCCGGCGCGATCGGCGTGCTCCAGGCAGGCCTCCAGCGCCTCGCGATTGCCGTGGATGTCACTGATCAGGGCCGTGCGCATGATCGTGTCCCACCCCCCGGCTGCCGGCAACGTTTCCTTAAGTTTAACCGCTGCTAATCGACGTGTCGCGGGCCGTCGTGCGTCGGCGCGCATACGCTGGATTCCATTGACGCCCATACCATCCCATGGTATCCCAACATTACCCAGCGTTCATGTTTCTGTCCGCCCCGGCCGGGCCGTTCGGCCTGCGGCGGACCGCGTACGCGGCCAGCGTGAGGCCGGCGTGGAGTCCGCACCCGAATGGACCGCTTCGTCGGACAGGTCACGGCGCGGCTGGATGCGAAAGGGCGGGTGTCGATCCCGGCCCCCTTCCGGGCGGTGCTGGCCCGCGACGGCTTCGAGGGGCTGTACTGCTATCCGAGCCTGGACCGGCCGGCCGTCGATGCGGGGGGCAACGCCCTGCTCGGCGAGATCGAGCAGCTGATCGAACGGTTTCCGCCCTACTCGGAGGAGCGGGAGGAGTTTCGGGTCGCGCTCTACGGGACGAGCGAGACCCTGCGCGTGGACGGCGAGGGCCGGGTGGTGCTGACCGAGATGATCAAGGTTCACGCCGGGATCGGCGACACGGTCGGCTTCGTCGGGCTCGGTCACAAGTTTCAGATCTGGGAACCCGAAGGCTTCCGGGCGCATCTAGCAAAGGCCACTGCGAAGGTGCGCGAGACGACGAAGCGGTTGGGTTCCGAGCGCGGGGCGCCTGGCGCCGGAGCACGGGAATGACGGCGGGCCGCGACACCCCGGGCCGGGAGGCCCGCGCGGGTGTCGCTGGCGGACCGGCTCGCCACATTCCCGTGCTCGCCCGCCCCGCCCTCGACCTCCTGGCGGTCACCGACGGTCTCTACATCGACGGCACGTTCGGCGCGGGCGGCTACACGCGTGCGATCCTCGACGCCGCGCCGGGTGCGCGCGTCATCGCGCTCGATCGCGACCGCACCGCCATCACGGCCGGCTGGGATCTCGTCGAGGCGGCGGGCGGCCGGCTGACGCTGGTCGAATCGTGCTTCTCGGATCTCGCCGACGTCGCGGCGCCCGGCACGGTCGCCGGCGTCGTGCTCGACATCGGCGTCTCATCGATGCAGATCGACGACCCGGCGCGCGGCTTCTCGTTCCGTTTCGACGGCCCGCTCGACATGCGCATGGGCCAGGACGGGCCGTCCGCCGCCGACCTCGTCGCTCGCGCGTCCGAGCGCGACCTGGCGAACGTCATCTTCCAGCTCGGCGAGGAGCGCCACTCGCGCGCCGTCGCCCGCGCCATCGTCAAGGCGCGCGCCGAGGCGCCGATCACCACCACGGCGCGGCTCGCCGAGATCGTCGCCCGGGTGGTGCGGCACAAGCCCGGCGACATCCATCCGGCGACCCGGACGTTCCAGGCGTTGCGCATGATGGTCAACGACGAGCTCGGCGAGCTCGCCCGCGCCCTCCTCGCCGCCGAGCGCGTGCTGGCGCCGGGCGGCCGGCTGGTCGTCGTCTCGTTCCATTCGCTCGAGGACCGGCTGGTGAAGACCTTCCTGGCCGGCCGCGCCGGCGGCGCCGGCGTCTCCCGCCACATGCCCGAGACAGTGCGGCCGGACCCGAGCTTCACGGTGCTGACCAAGCGCCCCGTCACGGCCGACGACGCCGAGCTCGTCGAGAATCCGCGCGCCCGGTCCGCCAAGCTGCGCGCCGCGGAGCGCACCGCCGCGGCCGCCTGGACGAGCGAGCCGGCCGGCCTGCCGCCGCTGCCGACGCTCGACGACATGCTGCGGGGGGGCTGACGATGCGGATCCTCAACGTGATCGTCGCGGCGCTCCTCGTCCTCGCCGCGGTCTATGTCTACAAGATCAAGTTCGAGGCGACCGTCGAGGCCGAGCGCGTCGCCAAGCTGCGCCACGAGATCACCCGCGAGCGCGACAAGACGGCGGCGCTGCGCGCCGAGGCCGCCAAGCTCGAGAACCCCGGCCGCATCCAGGAGCTGACGAAGCGCCATCTCCAGCTGCAGCTGCTCGAGGGCGCCCAGATCGAGGCGTTCGATCGGCTGCCGATGCGCCCGGTCGCGCCGCCGCCGGCCGAGGGCGACCCGATCGGCGCCATGCTGGAGGCGGCCGTCCCGGCCGCTTCGGCGGCGCCCGCCGCCGCGCCCACCGGCGAGACGACCGGCAGCCTGCCGCGGCCGGCCCAGACCGGAGTCCGGCGATGACGGTCGTCCCCGCACACGGACCTGCGACCGCCTCCGCCCCCGGCGCGAGCGCCACGCTCCCGGCCGTGGCGCCGGAGGCGGCGCACGTGCCCTGGCATCGCCGGCTGATCCAGAGCCTCCTCTACGACCGCAAGATCGACCGCACCCGCAAGACGCGCGCCCGCATCGGACTCGCCGTCCTGGTGTTCGGCGCGATCTACGCCGTGATCGCCGGGCGGCTGGTGCTCTATGCCGTGGTGCCGCCGCACGAGACCCGCCGCGTCGTCGGCTCCGACGCGGTCGCGACCGCGCGCCCCGACATCCTCGACCGCAACGGCGAGATTCTCGCGACCGACGTGCGAGTGCCGTCGCTGTTCGCCGAGCCGAAGCGGCTGATCGACGCCGACGAGGCGGTCGAGCTGCTGACCGCCGTGATGCCGGATCTGGACACGGGCGAGCTGCGCGACCGGCTCGGCTCGAAGAAGGGCTTCGCCTGGCTGAAGCGCGAGATCTCGCCCAAGCAGCAGCGCGAGATCCACCGGCTGGGCATCCCGGGCGTCGGCTTCCTCAACGAGAACAAGCGCATCTATCCGAACGGCCGCGAGGTGTCGCATCTCATCGGCCACGTCAACATCGACAACCAGGGCATCGCCGGCCTCGAGAAGTATCTCGACAGCCGTGGCCTCGCCGACCTGCACCGCGCCGGCTTCGCCTCGGACCGCCAGCAGGAGCCGCTGCAGCTCGCCGTCGACCTGCGCGTCCAGCACGCCATGCACGACGAGCTCGGCCGCGCCCGCGAGAAGTTCAAGGCCAAGGCCGCTGCCGGCATCGTGCTCGACGTCGACACGGGCGAGATCGTCTCGCTGGTGTCGCATCCCGACTACGACCCGAACAATCCCAAGGAGGCGCTCGATCCGACCCGCATCAACCGCCTCACCACGGGCGTGTTCGAGATGGGCTCGACCTTCAAGGCCCTGACCGTCGGGATGGTGCTCGACTCCGGCAAGATGACGCTGAACTCGTCGGTCGACGCGCGCGGCGCGCTGCACTGGGGCAAGTTCAAGATCAGCGACTACCACGCCCAGAACCGCGTGCTGTCGGTGCCCGAGGTGTTCACCTACTCGTCGAACGTCGGCGCCGCCCGGATGGCGCTCGCCGTCGGGGTCGAGGGGCACAAGCAGTATCTGCGCAAGATCGGCCAGCTCGACCGGTTGCGCACCGAGCTGCCGGAGAGCGCCGAGCCGATCGTGCCGAAGCGCTGGGGCGAGCTGAACACCATCACGATCTCGTTCGGCCACGGCCTGTCGGTGGCGCCGCTGCAGGCCCTGATGGGCATGGCCTCGCTGGTCAACGGCGGCTATCTGATCGCTCCGACCTTCCTCAAGCGCAGCCCCGAGGAGGCCCGCGCGATCGCCAAGCGGGTGCTCAAGCCCGAGACCTCGGTCGCGATGCGCTACCTGATGCGGCTCAACTCGGAGAAGGGCTCGGGCAGGACCGCCGAGGTGAAGGGCTACTATGTCGGCGGCAAGACCGGCACGGCCGAGAAGGTGGTGAACGGCCGCTACTCCAAGACCAAGCTGCTGACCGACTTCGTCGCCGTGCTGCCGGCCGACAAGCCGCGCTACATCGTGCTGATCATGCTCGACGAGCCGCAGGCGACGCCGGAGACGCACGGCTTCGCGACGGCCGGCTGGAACGCCGCGCCGACCGCCGGCAAGGTGATCGCCCGAATCGCCCCTCTGCTCGGCCTCGAGCCGCGCTTCGACCTGCCGCCCGCCGATCAGCTCATCCTCGGCCGCGGCACGGGCCGCAGCGCCGCCGACGTGACCTCGTCGACGACCCGCCGCGAGGCGAAGGCGACGGGCGGGGCCGCCGGCACGACGACGCCGGCCGGCGCAGCGGCAAAACCCCCGGCGGTGCGCCCGCCCGCCTCGGTGCCGACGACGGCGCGGTGAGAGTCACAAACCTGTAGGATGGGTGGAGCCGTAGGCGATACCCATCGCCTTCCCCACCGGGGCCGCATAATGGGTATCGCCTTCGGCTCCACCCATCCTGCGAGCGACGACCTCCGGCCGCCCCCTCACAGCCCCAGCGGCCAGACCAGGGGGCACTCCGTGCTGGGGTATTCGCAGATGCCGTCCTGGTCGCCGTTGCAGGGCGGGTCGTAGCGGCCGAGCAGGTCCTTCGCGATCGCCTGGCGGCGCGCCGCGTTGCCCTCCAGGCGGACGAAGAGGCTGTTGGCGCCGATGCGCTCGAAGCACGCCGTGCGGCAGTGGGTCAGCGGGCTGTCGGCGAGGTCGCGGGTCTCGCCCACATAGACGTTGCGATACGTGTACCCGTCCTGCACCGGATAGCGGATCGCCACCACGTAGACGGCGCCGGCCGACTTGAACTCGGTGTCGCGGTCGTAGGCGAGGAACTCGTAAGCCTCACCGGACTGCCCCGTGAACGTCGCGGCTGCGAGCGAAGCCATGGCCACCCCCAATGGATCGAATCGATCGCCGACCGTCACGGGCCGGGCGAGCCGCCCGGCAGGGTCGACGATCCCCGAATTCTACCAAAAGGCGAGGCTGATGGCTAACTAGGCAAATCCGCGCACCGCTCATTATTTAGGCTCAAGGGCTTGGCGGCGATTGCTGATGCTGCGTCGCAACATCCCGTCCGCCCGGCCGCTTCCCACCGTTAACGAACATGCTAAACCGGAGCCGCCGGGCGATAGCTCCGGCGGCCGGGGCAATCCCGGCAACCGGGCGAGGCCCGGCGGCCGTGCGCGAAGAGCGCCGGCCGGAGCATGGCGGGGCGGACATGCGGCTTGGCGATCTTCTCGATCCGGGCGCTCGATACGACAGCAATTCAGCCGAGACGGTCGTGACGGCCGTGACGGCGGACAGCCGCGCCGTGACGCCGGGCGCCCTGTTCGCCGCCGTGCCGGGCACCAAGGCCGACGGGCTCGTCTTCGTGCCGGCCGCGGTCGCCGCCGGCGCCGTCGCCGTGCTGGCCGAGCGGGCGCCGGCCGAGCCGTTGCCCGCCGGCGTCGCGCTGGTGCTGGTCGACAATGTCCGCCGCGCCCTGGCGCGCGCCGCGGCGCGCCTGCACCCGCGCCAGCCGGCCGTCATCGCCGCCGTGACGGGGACGAGCGGCAAGACCTCGGTCGCCTCCTACACGCGCCAGCTCTGGGCCGCGCTCGGCCATCCGGCCGCCGCGATGGGCACGATCGGGCTCGTGACGCCGACGGAAAGCGAGTACGGCTCGCTCACCACGCCGGACCCGGTGGCCCTGCACGTCACGCTCGACCGCATCGCCGGCGCCGGCGTCACGCATCTGGCGCTGGAAGCCTCCTCGCACGGCATCGAGCAGCACCGGCTCGACGGTGTGCGGATCGCGGTCGCCGGCTTCACCAACATCACCCGAGACCATCTCGACTATCACGTCACCTTCGAGGCGTATCTCGAAGCCAAGCTCGGCCTGTTCGACCGGCTGCTGGCTGCCGACGGCGCCGCCGTGATCGACATCGACCACCCGCATGCGGAGGTGGTCCTGCAGGTCGCGCAGGACCGCGGCGTGACCGTGCTGACGGTCGGCCGCAGCGAGGCAGCGGACATCCGCGCCGTCGCCGAAGAGATCGACGGCTTCTCGCAGACCGTCACCATCGCCCACGAGGGCCGGAGCCACCGCGTGCGGCTGCCGCTGGTCGGCGCCTTCCAGGTCGACAACGCGCTGGTCGCCGCCGGCCAGGTGATCGCCACGGGCGGCGATCCGGTCGCCGTGTTCGAGCAGCTCGAAGGGCTCGCAGGCGCCAAGGGCCGGCTCGAGCTGGTCGGCCACCGCTGCGGCGCGCCGATCTTCGTCGACTATGCCCACAAGCCGGATGCACTCGCCAAGACGCTCGAGGCGCTGCGCCCCTACGCCAAGGGCAAGCTCGTCGTCGTGTTCGGCTGCGGCGGCGATCGCGACACCGGCAAGCGGCCCCTGATGGGGGAGATCGCCGCCGAGAAGGCCGACCGGGTGATCGTCACGGACGACAATCCGCGCAGCGAGGACCCGGCGGCGATCCGCGCCGCGATTCTCGCCGCCGCGCCCGGCGCGATCGAGATCGGCGACCGCCGGGCCGCGATCACGCAGGCGATCGCCGGACTCGCCGAAGGCGACGTGTTGGTCGTCGCCGGCAAGGGCCACGAGACCGGCCAGACCATCAAGGGCACGACGCTTCCGTTCAGCGATCACGAGGCGGTGGTTTCGGCCCTGCGGGAGAAGAGCGCATGACCATGCCGCCGGCTTCGACGCCGCCAGCGTCCTCGCCACCTCTGTGGACCACGGGCGACATGGCCGCCGCGATGGCGGCCGAAACGTCCGGCCCTTTGCCCGATCACGTCGTCGGCCTGTCGATCGACAGCCGCACCGTGTCGGCCGGCGAGGCCTTCTTCGCCATCGTCGGCGACCGGCTCGACGGCCACGACTACGTGACGAAGGCGCTGGCGAACGGCGCCGCGCTCGCCGTGGTGTCGCAGGCGCGGCGGAGCGAGTTTCCGGCCGACGCGCCCCTCCTCGTCGTGCCCGACGTGCTGGAGGCTTTGCGGGGGCTGGCGCGCGCGGCGCGGGCCCGCTCGCCCGCCAAGGTGGTCGCCGTCACCGGCTCGGTCGGCAAGACCTCGACCAAGGAGGCGCTGCGCGTCGCGTTGCGCGCCGACGGCGAGACCCACGCCTCGACGGCCTCGTTCAACAATCACTGGGGCGTGCCGCTGTCGCTCGCCCGCCTGCCCGAGACGGCGCGGTACGCCGTGTTCGAGATCGGTATGAACCACGCCGGCGAGATCACGCCGCTGGTCGCCATGGTGCGGCCGCACGTGGCGATCGTCACCACGGTCGAGCCCGTGCATCTCGAGTTCTTCCCGGACATCACGGGCATCGCCGACGCCAAGGCCGAGATCTTCACCGGCCTGGTGCCGGGCGGCACCGCGGTGATCAACCACGACAACCCGCATTTCGCCCGGCTCGAGCGCCGCGCCGCCCAGGCCGGCGTCCAGCACATCGTATCGTTCGGCGAGCACCCGAAGGCCGACGCGCGGCTGATGAAGTACGCCCTGCAGGAGGACGGCTCGACCGTCGAGGCGTCGATCCTCGGCACGCTGGTCGACTACCGCATCGGCGCGCCGGGCCGCCACTTCGTGCTCAACTCGCTCGCCGTGCTGGCGGCCGCGAGCCTCGTCGGGGCAGACTTGGCGCTCGCCGCGCTGGCGCTCGCCGGGCAGCGGCCCGCCGCCGGCCGCGGCACCCGCATCGATCTCACGATGCCGGGCGGCCGGGCGCTGCTGATCGACGAGAGCTACAACGCCAACCCGACCTCGATGCGGGCCGCCCTCGCCGTGCTCGGCCAGGCGCCGATCGGCGCGCGCGGGCGGCGCATCGCCGTGCTGGGCGACATGCTGGAGCTCGGCGCCGCGGCGACCACGCTGCACGCCGAGCTCGCCGAAGCCGTGGTGGCGCACGACGTCGACGTCGTCTTCTGTGCCGGCCCGCTGATGCGCAGCCTGTGGGACGCGCTGCCGCCCGAGCGGCGCGGCGGCTGGGCCGGAAACTCCGAGGAGCTCGAACCGCTGGTGCTCGCCTCGATCAACGCCGGCGACGCCGTGATGGTGAAGGGCTCGCTCGGCTCCCGCATGGGCCCGATCGTCAAGGCGCTGGCGCGCCGCCATCCCGCCCCCGCGGCGGCCGACACTCCAGTGCGAGGCTGAATCCGGATGCTGTATTGGCTCGCCGACCTCTCCGACGTCTTCAGCGCCTTCAACGTCTTCCGCTACATCACGTTCCGGGCGGCCGGCGCGATCGTCACCGCGGCCCTGTTCGTGTTCCTGTTCGGTCCGACCATCATCCGGCTCCTGCGGGTGAAGCAGGGCAAGGGCCAGCCGATCCGCGCCGACGGGCCGAAGTCGCATCTGCTCACCAAGGTCGGCACCCCGACCATGGGCGGGCTGATGATCCTCTCGGGCCTCCTGGTCTCCACGGTGCTGTGGGCGAACCCGGCGAACCCTTACGTCTGGGTGGTGCTCGGGGTGACGCTCGGCTTCGGCATGATCGGCTTCTACGACGACTATCTGAAGGTGACGAAGCAGACCCATGCGGGCTTCTCCGGCAAGACGCGGCTCGCGCTGGAGACCCTGATCGCCGTGATGGCGTGCTTCGCGGTCGCCTCGCTCGGGCGGTCGCCGTTCTCGACCTCGGTCGCCTTCCCGTTCGTCAAGGATCTGGTGTTCGACCTCGGCTGGTTCTTTCTCGCCTTCGGGGCCTTCATCATCGTCGGGGCCGGCAACGCCGTGAACCTCACCGACGGCCTCGACGGGCTCGCCATCGTGCCCGTGATGATCGCGGCGGCGAGCTTCGGCGGCATCTCCTGGGTGGTCGGCAACGCCGTGTTCGCCGACTATCTGCAGCTCAACTTCGTGCCCGGCGCCGGCGAGCTCGCGGTGCTGTGCGCCGCCATCTTGGGGGCCGGGCTCGGTTTCCTATGGTTCAACGCGCCGCCGGCCTCGGTGTTCATGGGCGACACCGGGTCGCTGGCGCTCGGCGGCCTGCTCGGCTCGATCGCGGTGGTCACCAAGCACGAGGTGGTGCTCGGCATCATCGGCGGCCTGTTCGTGCTGGAGGCCGTGTCGGTGATCGTCCAGGTCGTGTCGTTCAAGCTGACCGGCAAGCGGGTGTTCAAGATGGCCCCGCTGCATCATCATTTCGAGCAGCTCGGCTGGACCGAGCCGCAGATCGTGATCCGTTTCTGGATCATCTCGGTGGTGCTGGCGCTGGCCGGCCTCTCCACCCTGAAGCTGAGGTGAGCCGATGATCCCCGTCACCACGCTGAAGGGCAAGAAGGTCGCGATCTTCGGGCTCGGCGGGTCCGGGCTCGCCACCGCGAGCGCGCTGTTCGCCGGCGGCGCCGACGTCGTGGGCTTCGACGACAGCGAGGAGCGCATCGACTACGCGGCGAGCGCCGGCATCCCGACCGCGGATCTGAGGACCATCGACTGGTCGCGGTTCTCGACCCTGGTGCTGGCGCCCGGCGTGCCGCTCACCCATCCGGCGCCGCACTGGACGGTCGGGCTCGCCCGCGCCGCCGGCGTCGAGGTGATCGGCGACATCGAGCTCTTTTGCCGCGAGCGCGCCGCGCACGCGCCGAACGCCGCCTTCGTCGCCATCACGGGCACCAACGGCAAGTCGACCACGACGGCGCTGACCGCGCATCTGCTCGCCTCGGCAGGCCGCGAGGTGGCGATCGGCGGCAATATCGGCACCGCGATCCTGTCGCTGAAGCCGCCGCAGCCCGGCCTCGTCCACGTGATCGAGATCTCGTCGTTCCAGATCGATCTCGCGCCGAGCCTCGACCCGTCGGTCGGCATCCTGCTCAACGTGAGCGAGGACCATCTCGACCGCCACGGCACCATGGAGATCTATGCGGGCCTCAAGGAGCGCCTGGTCGCCGGCGTGCAGGAGGGCGGCACCGCCGTGATCGGCGTCGACGACGACTTCTCGCAGGCCGCCGCCGACCGCGTGGCCCGCTCGGGCCGCGACGTCGTGCGCGTCTCGGTGCGGCGTCCGCTCGCCGACGGCGTCTTCGTCGAGGGCGGCCGCATCCTGCGCGCCGAGGGCGCCGCGCTGCGCGAGATCGCGCTCCTCGGCGGCATCGCCACGCTGCGCGGCACCCACAACGCCCAGAACGCCGCCTGCGCGTCGGCCGCGGCGCTCGCGCTCGGCCTGACGCCGCAACAGATCCAGGCTGGCTTGCGCACCTATCCGGGCCTGCCGCATCGCATCGAGGAGGTCGGCCGCTACGGCTCGATCCTGTTCGTCAACGACTCCAAGGCGACCAACGCGGACGCCGCGGCGCGCGCGCTCGCCTGCTTCTCCGACATCTTCTGGATCGCCGGCGGCAAGCCGAAGTCGGGCGGCATCACGTCGCTCGAGCCGTTCTTCCCGCGCGTGCGAAAAGCCTATCTGATCGGCGAGGCGGCGCAGGAGTTCTCGCAGACGCTCGACGGCAAGGCACCGTGGACGATCGCCGGCACGCTCGACCAGGCGGTCGCGAAGGCCGCCGCGGACGCCGCCGCGGCCGGCCTCCAGCAGGCCGTGGTGCTCCTGTCGCCCGCCTGCGCGTCCTACGACCAGTTCAAGAACTTCGAGGTCCGCGGCGACGCCTTCCGCAAGCTCGTGAAGACCCTGCCGGGGGTGAAGTAGCTCTGTCGGTCGAGGTGATCAGCACGGAAGGTCGTGAACAGCACGGCCGTCACCTCTCCCCAGCGGGGAGAGGTCGGGGTTCGCGCCGTAGGCGCGACGTCCGGGTGAGGGGATGCCGAGCCCTCCAATTGACGCCCTAACCCCTCACCCCGACGCGCATGAGCGCGTCGACCCTCTCCCTCTGGGAGAGGGTCAGGACCGAACCAGCCGGCCGACCCGGCCATCCATCTCGCGAAGAGGATAGATGCGCAGGGTCTTCGCCGCGCATGACGCTTCGTCGGATCACGCCGCCTTCAGCACGGCGCGGCTGTCGGTCCGCGCGATGCGGGAGAGCAGATACTCGACCTCGCCCTTCGCGGCGGCGTTGAGGGACGCGCCGGGCTTGCGCTGGGTGTCGCAGGCGATCAGGCCGCGGCGCATGTAGACCCACTTGCGCACCGCGAGGCCGAGCGGGCCCTGCTGCTGCTCGTAGCGCAGATAGGGCAGATGCGCGTCGAACAGATCGTGCGCCGCGTCGCGCTTCCCGGCGGCCGAGAGCTTGACCACGTCGACCAGCATCTCGGGGAAGGCGTAGCCGGTGTTCGCCCCGTCGGCGCCGCGCTCCATCTCGAAATCGAGGAACAGGCCGCCGTTGCCGACGAGGATCGCGATGTGGCGCATCGCGCCGTCCTTCTCGAAGCCGCGCAGCGCCGTGATCTTGTCGAGGCCGGGCCAGTCCTCGTGCTTGAGCACCACGCAGTTCTCGTTCTCGCCGACGATGCGCTTGATGACGTTCGGCGTCATCACGACCGAGAAGGTGAGCGGGTAGTCCTGCAGCACGAAGGGCACGTCCGGGCCGATCGCCTCGGCGGCCTGGCGATAGTAGCCGACGATCTGGTCGTCGGTGCGCAGCGTGTTGGGCGGGCCGATCATCACGCCCGAGGCGCCGAGCTCCATCGCCTCGCGGGCGAGCGCCCGCATCGCCGCGAAGCCGGGCGCCGAGACGCCGACCACGATCGGCTGCGTGAAGCGCTTGGCCACCAGCTCGACGATGGCGCGCGCCTCCTGGAACTCGAGCTTCGGCGCTTCGCCGAGCTGGCCCAGGATGGTGATGCCGTCGACCCCCGACGCGCCGAAGTGGTCGGTGAGCCGCGCCATCGAATCCATGTCGACACGGCCGTCCGCGAAGAACGGCGTCGGCGAGATCGGGATCACGCCCTTGATGGCAGACGTCAGGCTCACGGGAAACGCTCCTCGCTCGTGCAACCGCCGGATGTTGTTGGGATGGTTCGGCCGGGCGGCCGCGGGATGGACCTCACGGCCGCGACTGTGCCGCGTCGCGGCGCCGCGGTCCAGAGGCGGCGTGATCGTCACCCCACGCAGAGCGACAGCTCGGCGGCGGCCTCGCGCAGGAGCGGCAGGATGGTCTCCACCATCTCGGCCGCCGAGATGCGCGACGCATGCGCGCCGATGTTGAGGGCCGCATAGGCGGTGCCGTCCGAGGCGACGATCGGCACCGCGATGGAGCGCAGGCCGAGCTCGAGCTCCTGGTCGACGATGCAGTACCCGGCGGCCCGCACCTTGGCGATCTCGGCCTTCAGGGCGGCGGCATCGCGCACCGTGTTGGGCGTGAACGGCGTGAAGGTGACGCGGGCGAGCCGCGCGTCGAGCTCCTGCGGGCGCGCCGCCAGCAGCACCCGGCCCATCGACGTGAACGCCGCCGGCAGCCGGCTGCCGACATGCAGGTCGATGGTCATGATGCGGGAGACCGAGGCGCGCGCGATGTAGACGATGTCGTCGCCGTCGAGGATCGCCATCGAGCACGACTCGTTGAGCCGCTCGCTGATCCGCCGCAGCAGCGGCTGCGCCACACGGGTGAGCGGGATCGAGCTGAGATAGGCGTGGCCGAGGGCCAGGATGCGCGGCCGCAGCACCCAGCGACGGCCATCCTGGGTGTCGGCGAAGCCGAGCGCCTTGAGCGTGTAGAGGCAGCGCCGCACGGCGGCGCGCGGGATCGCGGTCGTCTGGCTGATCTGCGAGATCGTCATCGACGGCGTGTCGCGCGAGAACGCCTGGATGACGGCGAGCCCACGCACCAGCGACGTCATGATGTTGGGATCGCCGGGCAGCGGCCCCTCCGCCGCCGGACCGGCCGCGACGGCGTCGTCGTCCATGTCGGCATCGACGTCGATGGCCGCGCCGGGCTCGGTGGCAGCTTCGGGTCGGGTCTTCGTCATCGCGCTCCTGCCGGTCCGCCGGACCTGCCGCCGGCGCGAGTCGTCGCGTTCGATTATCGCGCAGTTCCCGGTGCACGGGTCTACCCGGACGTGCAGCCCGACGCCAGCCCTCACCGCGCCGAATCGTCCACGGTCGTGGAGCCCGTCGGTCTGCACCGCCTGCAAACAAGCTCTCTTTCGAACACTTGTGCGATTATAGAACTTGACCCGACTGCAGGGGACGGGCAACGTTCCGCGCGCTAATCGAACAGGGGTGCGAAATCCCGGATTTACGCGCCCGGCAGGGAGAGCCCATGAACAAGATCCGCCCGTCGCTCCAGGACGCGCTCGCGGACATTCCGGACGGCGCCTCGATCATGATCGGCGGCTTCGGCGACGCCGGCGTGCCGTTCGAGATGATCGACGCCCTGGTCGAGCAGGGGGCCAAGGCGCTGACGATCATCTCCAACAATGCCGGCACCGGCGAGGAGGGCATCGCCAAGCTGATCAAGCTCGACCGGGTGAGGAAGATCGTCTGCTCGTTCCCCCGCCAGGCCGACTCCAAGGCCTTCGACGAGCGCTACCTCAAGGGCGAGTTGATCCTCGACCTGGTGCCGCAGGGCAATCTCGCCGAGCGCATCCGCGCCGCCGGCGCCGGCATCGGCGCCTTCTTCACCCCGACCGCCTACGGCACGCTGCTCGCCGACGGCAAGGAGACGCGCGAGATCGACGGCAAGCACTACGTGCTCGAATATCCGATCCGGGCCGACTACGCCTTCATCAAGGCCCACAAGGGGGACGCGCTCGGCAACCTCGTCTACCGCAAGACGGCGCGCAATTTCGGGCCCGTGATGGCGACTGCGGCGGCCTGCACGATCGCCCAGGTGTCCGAGGTGGTCGGGGTCGGCGACCTCGATCCAGAGCACGTTGTGACACCCGGCATCTTCGTGAAGCGCGTCGTCGCGGTGCCGGCCGCCGGACGGCGGACATGAGCAGCGGAAGCGGAGAGTCTCGGATGAGCACCATCGAACGCCTGAGCCGCCGCGCCATCGCGGAGCGCATCGCCGCCGACATTCCGGACGGCTCCTACGTCAATCTCGGCATCGGCGCGCCGACCGAGGTCGCCGACTGCCTGCCCGAGGGTGTCGCCATCATCCTGCACACCGAGAACGGCCTCCTCGGCATGGGGCCGAAGCCGCAGCAGGGCGACGAGGACGACGACCTGATCAATGCCGGCAAGCAGTACGTCACCGCCCTGCCCGGCGCCGCCTATTTCCACCACGCCGATTCCTTCGCGATGATGCGGGGCGGCCATCTCGACTACTGCGTGCTCGGCGCGTATCAGGTCTCGGTCACGGGCGACCTCGCCAACTGGCACACCGGCGCCAAGGACGCGATCCCGGCGGTCGGCGGCGCCATGGATCTGGCGATCGGCGCCAAGTCGGTGTTCGTGATGATGGACCTGCTCACCAAGACGGGCGCGTGCAAGCTGGTCGAGCGCTGCGCGAGCCCGCTCACCGGGGTGGGCTGCGTCAAGCGCGTCTACACCGACCACGCGACCTTCGACATCACGGCCGCCGGCGTCGTCGCCCACGGCCTCGTCCCGGGCCTCGACCACGCGGCCCTGGAGCGGCTCTGCGGCTTTCCGTTGCTGCGCAAATCCTGAGTCTCACGAGGACGTTTTCATCATGCGACACGCCGTCATCTGCGACGCGATCCGCACTCCCTTCGGGCGCTACGGCGGCGCCCTCGCGTCGGTGCGCGCCGACGATCTCGGCGCCGTGCCCATGAAGGCGCTGATGGCGCGCAACCCGTCGGTCGACTGGGCGGCGCTGGACGACGTGTTCTACGGCAACGTCAACCAGGCCGGCGAGGACAACCGCAACGTCGCCCGCATGGCGCTGCTGCTCGCCGGACTGCCCGAGACGGTGCCGGGCGTCACGGTGAACCGCCTGTGCGCCTCCGGCATGGAGGCGATCGGCCAGGCGGCGCGCGCCATCGCCTGCGGCGAGATGGAGCTGGCGCTCGCCGGCGGCGTCGAGAGCATGACGCGCGCGCCCTTCGTGATGGGCAAGGCCGAGACGCCGTTCGCGCGCGATGCGAAGATCTACGACACGACGATCGGCTGGCGCTTCGTCAATCCGCTGATGAAGTCGATGTACGGCATCGACTCGATGCCGGAGACGGCCGAGAACGTCGCGACCGACTTCCAAGTGTCGCGCGCCGACCAGGATCTGTTCGCGCTGCGCAGCCAGGAGAAGACCGCGGCCGCCCAGGCGGACGGCCGCCTCGCCGAGGAGATCTGCGCGGTCACGATCCCGCAGCGCAAGGGCGAGCCGACCGTCGTCGACCGCGACGAGCATCCGCGCGTCACGACCCTGGACGCACTCGGCAAGCTCAAGCCCGTGGTGCGGCCGGACGGCACCGTCACGGCCGGCAACGCCTCGGGCGTCAATGACGGCGCCTGCGCCGTCATCGTCGCCTCGGAGGAGGCGGCGAAGCGTCACGGCCTGACCCCGAAGGCGCGCATCCTCGGCATGGCGGCGGGGGGCGTCGCCCCGCGCGTGATGGGCATCGGCCCGGTGCCGGCCGTCAACACGCTGCTCGGCCGGCTGGGGATCGCGATCGGCGACGTCGACGTGATCGAGCTGAACGAGGCGTTCGCGGCGCAGGGCCTCGCGGTGCTGCGCCAGCTCGGCGTCGCCGACGACGATCCGCGCGTCAATCCGTATGGCGGCGCCATCGCGCTCGGCCATCCGCTCGGCGCCAGCGGCGCCCGGCTGGTGACGACGGCGCTCTATCAGCTCCGGCGCAGCGGCGGCCGCTACGGCCTGTGCACCATGTGCGTCGGCGTCGGCCAGGGCTTGGCGATGCTGATCGAGCGGGTGTGAGCCTCCTCACCCAAATCTACGCCCCGTCATGCTCCCTCGTGCCGGCCTCCACGTCCGAGCCCCACGGCCGCGAACACGTGGATGGCCGGGACGAGCCCGGCCATGACCAGGTAGACCAAACAATCAGATCAAATGAAGACGGCCGCGGGTCGCCCCGCGGCCGTCGTGTCTCCTGCTCGCTCCGGGCGCGTGCCGGAGTGGGCGGTCAGCTCGCCTGCTGGATCGCCGAGAGCATCCAGGCGCCGCCGCGCGGACGGCGGAACGTCCACACCTCGGTGATGGTCTCGGGCTCACCGCCCGACACCACCTTGCCGGACGCCCGGTCGACCATGCGGTCGACGAGCGAGTAGCGCATCGCCACGGTGGCGTAGTCGGTGTCACCCTCGCGCCACGCCTCGGCGAGGTCGCCCTGCTCCAGCTTCACGTCGGCGATCTCGTTGATCACCCCGCGGCCGGCGTTCTCGGCGAACTGCTCCGAGAAGTAGGACAGCATCTCGGGCGTCACGCGGGTGCGCAGGGCCGAGAGGTCCTCCTTGGCGTAGGCGCCCTGGACATCGGTGAGCAGGCGCTCGAAGGCGTCGTAGTCCTGCGGGGCGATGCCGATGTCGTCGGACGGCTCCGCCGGGCGGGCGCCGAGGCCGCCCCCCAGGCCGCCACCCAGGCCGGCGCCGAGCCCGGCCGCCGGGCCGCCACCGGTGCCGCCACCGAGGCCGAGCGGCATGCCGAGCCCGTTGCGGGGCTGGTCGCCATGCGCCTCGCGATAGTTCGGGCCGCCCGCCATGGCGTGCTGCTGGGCGCGCCGGCCCTGCCACATTCGCCACAGGAACATCGCCAGGAACGCGACGAGGCCGATCTGCAGCAGCAGGCCGAGCATCGAGGCGAAGCCGCCGAGGCCGCTCATGAAGCCGCCGCCGAACAGCATGCCGAGCAGGCCGGCGCCGAGGAAGCCGGCCGCGAGACCGCCCAGCAGGCCGCCGCCGAAGCCGCCGAACAGCCCGCCGCGATTGGGCTGGGCGGCCGCCGGGCTTGCGGCGTTCGGCCGCGCCGGCTGGGTCATCGAGCGCTCCATCGGCGCCGCCGTCGACGGAGCCGTGCGGGTCGGCGCCGGCGCCGAGAACGTGCGGCTGCCGCGGCTGCCCGCGCTCGAGCCACCGCCGGCGCGTGCCCAGGCGAAGTCGCCGGCCACCAGGACGAGGGCCGAAGCCACGGCGAAAGAAAGGAAAATCGGGCGCGTGCGCGAACCGAACATGCGTCTCCTCCAAAGCCCCTGCGCAAAACGGGGGCAGGTCTGGGGAGTTATATCGGCACCGGGGCTGTGGTGGGGAAGTGGCGCTTTGTCGCGATCAGGGCGGATCCGCGGCGTGGTTGACGTCGCGCGAACGCCGCTGGCGGAGCGGCACGAGCCGGCGGCGGTCCCCGTCCTGGTGCGCTTCAGCCCGGCCGGGCGGCCTCGGGCTCGGCCGACACGGCCGCAGGGTCGGAGGGGGGCGCCGCAGGACCGTCCGGGGCGGCCGGCGCCGGGCCGGGCGGGTCGCCGGCGGCGACCGGCGCCGGAGGCGCCGGAGGGGGGACGTCGGACAGGATCTCGGCCGCCGGCATGTCGGCCTCCCAGCGGAACCCCTCGGGATCGTAGGCGACCGTCACCACGGCATTGAGCGACGCCTCGGTGAGCTTCTGGATGACGGTCGAGCCGAAGCCGGCCCGGGTCGGGGGCGTGACCGGCGGGCCGCCGCTCTCCTGCCACACGAGCCGCACCCGCTCGCCGCCGTCCGGCGCCGTCGCCAGCCGCCAGGCGATGCGGACGCGCCCGCCCGCCTGCCCCAGCGCCCCGTACTTGTTGGCGTTGGTGGCGAGCTCGTGCAGGGCGAAGCCGAGATTCTGCACCGCCTCCGGCCGCAGCATCAGGGGCGCGCCCTCGACCTCCAGCGCCGCCTCCCCGACGAACGGCTCGAGCTGCAGGCGCACCAGCTCCTCGATGCTGGCGCCCATCCAGTCGGTGTGGACGAGCAGGTCGTGCGAGCGGGCGAGCCCGTGCAGCCGGCCCGTGAACTTCACCTCGAAGTCCGAGAAGTCGTCGCTCTGGCGGGCGGTGCGCCGCGCCATCGCGATGATCACGGTGATCAGGTTCTTGGTGCGATGCGACAGCTCGCGCATCACGAACTGCATATGCGCCTCGTCGCGCTTGCGCCGGCTGATGTCGTGGGCGATCACCGAGATGCCGACCAGGGTGCCGTCGGCGCCGCGGATCGGGGCGGCGTCGAGCGACACCTCGACGGGCGTGCCGTCGCGGCGCAGCCGGATCGTCTCCAGCCGCAGGCTTTGCCCGGCGCGCGCGGCGTCCAGCTTGGCATCGAGTTCGTGCAACCGGTCGGCCGGCAGAAGCATCGCGTGCGGATGGCACACCGCCTCCTCGGCCCGGTAGCCCCACAGCTCCTCGGCGGCGGCATTCCAGCTCAGGATCTCGCCGTCGAGCGAGACGCTCATGATGGCGTCGCCGGACGACGAGACGATCGCGGCCAGATGCGCGTTGGCGATCTCGCCCCGGGCGCGGTCGTTGGAGGCCTCGGCGAGCGCCCGCCCGACCTCGTTGATCTCGCGGATGCCGGTGTCGACCGCGTCGATCACACCGCCCGCCCCGATCACCCGGGCGGCGCGCGACAGCTCGCGGGTCGAGCGGATGATCCACTCGCCGACCAGCGCCGAGCACAGCACGGCGAGCGCCGAGAAGACGACGAGGCTCCACAGCACATCGGACTTCCAGCGCCGCATCGGCGCGTCGACGGTCGCGTGCGGCACCGCCGCCATCACGGTCCAGCCGTTGGGCAGACGATGCCAGGCGATGTCGAGGTCGCCGCCGCCCGGCGCCGCACCGGCCCAGCCGGCCGTCGCGTCCCCGATGCGCGCCAGCAGCGCCGGCGCCAGCGCCGCGCCGGTGTCGGCGGCGTCGCTGCGGGCGATCACCCGGCCGTCCGCGTCGACCAGGGTCGCGAGCCAGCCCGCCGGCGTCTGCCGGGCGACGACACCGGCCAGGTGCTGGATCGGCAGCACGCCGGAGAGGACGCGGTCGGTGCCCGGGACCGGGCAGAGCAGCACCACCACGATGCGGTCGAGCGCGGTGCGGAACACACCCGAGCTGGCGCAGGTGCCGGTCTCGGCGACGCGGCGGACCAGCGCCGGCGCGCCGGTGCGCGGCAGGACCCGCCCGAACGGCTCGAGCGTGTTGAGGATCTGGTGGCCGTCCTCGCCGAACATCGCGATCCATCCGGGCCCGGCCGCGATGCTCTGGCGGGCCTGGGCATGGAAGGCGGCGAGGTCGTCGGCGGCGATCGACGGCGAGGTCGCCAGCACCACGAGCTGCGCCTTCTTGACGGCGAGCTCGCCGAGGATGTCGTCGGCGATGGCGCGGGCGTAGAGGCGCCCCTGCCGCTCGACCTGGATCTGCTTCTCGTCGACGGCGGAGCGATACTGGACGGCGAAGAAGGCGAGGCTCGGCAGGAGCGCCGCGAGCGCCAGCAGCGACAGCGCCAGCCGCAGCGGCACGGGGCGCCGGACGAGCCGTCGCACGAGCCCCGTCGCTGTCCGAAAACGGCTGCCCGCGCGCGCCGACACCCTGCCCCTCCGCTGCGCCGCCGGTCCGCCGTCCGCGGGCGGAGCCGGCCGACTCGCCGTCGGAGGGTCCGGCTTTTCCGGACGAAGCGCAAGCAGCCGAATACTGTTCGCGCTCGGCTGCGGCATCGGCTCGGCGGTGTGCGGCGCGGCGATGACCAGCATGCTGCGGAAGGGCGAGATATTTACGCCGTCCGTGTTGCTCGCGATCTGCGCCGGTCTCGTCGCACTCGGTCTCGGCGCACGCTCTGATGTCACGTCGCAGGACGATTCGAGTCGGCAGCCAGACCGACATCCGCGCTGGAGGGCGGCGTCCGGCCCGCCGCGGCGAGGGTCCGCTCCAACATCTGTTCATAGATCGGGCGTCCGCCGAGCCATCGGGCCACGAGGCTGGCCGTGAGGCAGGCCGTCAGCATGGGCAGAACGAGCGCATAGGCGCCGGTGAGCTCGACCACCAGCACCACGCCCACGGCAGGTGCATGGACTGCCGCACTGAACAGGGCGGACATCGCCACGATTCCGAAGGAGACGGGCGTCACCCCGAGGCTGGACAACTCTTCGGGGAACGTCATCTGCAGGAGCACGCCGAAGGCCAATCCGATGCAGGTCGCCACGGACAGGATGGGCGCGAAGATGCCGCCCGGCGTCCCGACGGAATAGCAGGCAACCGAGGTGAAATACCGAGCGACCGCGAGAATCAGGAGCACGCCCGCGCTCGGGGGCAGAACGGCGATCTGTGAGATGACCCGCTCCCCACCCGTGACGGTGAGCGGCGCGACGATCATCAGGGCGCCCACCAGCAGCCCCACCAGAGCAGGCCAGACAAACGGCGCGCGGTGCTGCCATGCGGCGGCCACGTCCAGCATCGCCATGATGCTTCGATTGAAGAGCACGCCCACGGCCCCCTGGATGATGCCCAGGGCTGCGAAGACAGGCAACGAAGCCAACCCTGCCACCCCGGCGGGCAGCGGAAGCCACGGCCGCGCACCCGAGATGATCTGGGTCACCACCGTGCCGGCGATCGCCGCAGCGAACACCCCCATGTAGTTCTGGAAGCTGTACGGAAATTGCTTGCGCGTTTCCTCGATCACGAAAAGCACGGCGGACATCGGGGCATTGAAGGCGCAGGCGAGACCTGCTCCCGCGCCTGCCGCGAGCAACGCCTGCCGGTCTTCGGTGCTCAAACGAAATTTTTCGGACGCGGCCAGCGCAACCGATCCGCCCATGTGAATGGTCGGCCCCTCGCGGCCGAGAACCAGGCCAGAGCCGATCGCCGCAATGCCGGCGATGAACTTCACCGGCAGCACGCGCTCCCAATGCACATGCCTGATCCCGGCGATGGCCCCCTCGATCTCCGGGACCCCGCTCCCGCTCGCCTCGGGGGCGAAGCGCCGGGTGATGAACACCGCAAGCAACGTGGCCGCCATGGTCATGGTGGCGCTCGCCGCGACCAACAGCCAACCCTCGGCATGGTCCGCGAGCCATGTCGGCCAATCGATGATCCAGTCGATGGCGAGGTGGAAGAAGCCGCCGAACACGCCCGTGAGAGCGCCGACGATCAGTGCCACGGCGAGGAAGCGTGCCTGTTGCGCGATCGTGACGGGTTCATCTCCTTGGTTCATCCGCGCCGGCTCCACTCCGCTGTACGTCAGCAATCTCTGGCCGCCCCGGGATGCCGCGAGCCGTCGAGATCCTCGATGCCACCGATCGCCGCCTCGACCGCGGCGAGGTGTCGGCCTTCGCGGCCGTCGACACGCTGCTCGCCGAGGGGTTCACAAAGCGTGAGAACCGCCGCGCCGAGACCGCTCTCGTCATGGCGCGCACCGTCGACGTCCCGTTCGAGGGCTCGAGCTAACGGCTCCGGCAGCCCGCCGACCTCGGATCGGCGGTCCGGTCCGGCCGGCGCAACAGTCCTCGCCTCAGTCCTCGCCAGGGACCGCGGTGGGCATCTCGCGATCCTCGTCGAACCGCGAGGAGCCGGCGCCGGCGGTGCGCTTCGGGGCGGGGCGGCTGCCGAGCGCGCCGGTGGCGCCGAAGTCGGGCCGCCGCGCCGCATAGCCGCCGTTCGCCCGCGCCCGCGCCGCCACCACCTCGCCCGGCACGGCGGCGGGCTGGCAGATCTGGCGGCCCGACGATCGGCGCATCAGGTCGACATGGATGTGGTCGTAGTGGAAGACGTTCGAGCCGGGCGCCAGCACGGTGGAGAACAGCTGGCAGGCCGAGACCTGGACGTCGCGCAGGAAGCCCTGCTCCTCCGGGGTGCCGCGCCAGCCGCCCTTGATGGTGATCACGTGGCCGTCGGCGAGCTTGAAGGAGGCGATGTCGAGCGCGTTGCCGAAGGCGTGCTCGGAGATGCGGGCGCGCGGATTGCCGTTCATGCCGCGGCACGAGTAGGCGGAGATCTGCTTGATCTCGACCACCGGCTGGCGGAACCAGCGTTGCGCGGCGGGCTGCACGCCCTCCACCACCCAGCGGTCGAGCTGCGACACCATCGGGCAGGCGAGGGTCGCGGCCGGCGTCACGGCGGCGGCGACCGACGCGGTGGTCAGCGGCTCGACCCGCGACGGGCCGGTCGGCACCGGCTCGCCCATGCTCGGATATTGGGGCGGATAGCCGGCATGGACCGAGGCGGTCTGGCGCGGCGCCGGATCGGGTTCCGGGTCGTCGCGATAGGGCGAGGTGCGGTCGATCGGGGTCGGCGAGAAGCCGGGCTCCTCGAAGACGAGGCCGCCGGGCTCGGCGGCCGGCGCCGGCGCCATCGGCGCCT
>NZ_JBEOMB010000055.1:0-33774 GCF_046000175.1 Rhodoplanes sp. SY1 | reverse complement strand
GGAACTGCAGCGCCATGAGCGCGAGCAGCACGCTCTTGCCGGCGCCGGTCGGGCCGATCACCAGGGTGTGGCCGACATCGCCAACATGAAGCGACAGCCGGAACGGCGTCGCCCCTTCGGTCCGGGCGAACAGGAGCGGCGGTCCGTCGAGGTGCTGGTTCCGCTCGGGTCCGGCCCAGACCGCCGACAGCGGGATCATATGGGCGAGGTTGAGGGTCGAGATCGGCGGCTGGCGCACATTGGCGTAGACGTGCCCGGGCAGGCTCCCGAGCCAGGCCTCGACGGCATTCAGGCCCTCCAGCATGCAGGTGAAGCCACGGCCTTCGATCACCTTGGCGGCGAGCCGGAGCTTCTCGTCGGCGCTGCTCGGGTCCTCGTCCCAGACCGTGACGGTCGCGGTCACGTAGGCTTCGCCGGCGAGGTCGGCGCCGAGCTCCTGGAGAGCGGCGTCGGCATCGAGCGCCTTGTTGTGGGCATCGTTGTCGAGGAGCGTCGACGCCTCGTTGGTCATCGCTTCCTTGAGGATCGCGGCGACGGACTTGCGCTTGGCGAACCAGTGGCGGCGGATGCGGCCGAGCACCTTCACGGCATCGGTCTTGTCGAGGCAGATCGCCCGGGTCGACCAGCGGTACGGGAAGGCGAGTCGGTTCAGCTCGTCGAGGATTCCGGGCCAGGTCGCCGAGGGGAAGCCCGCCACCGTGAGGACACGCAGATGCGCGCTGCCGAGCCGCGGCGCGAGACCGCCCGTGAACGGCTGGTCGACCAGGATCGCATCGAGATACATCGGCACCTCGGGGACGCGGACCCGGTGCCGCCGCGTCGAGACGCAGGCATGCAGCCAAGTCAGTGTCTCGGGGTCCGACAGCCAGGCGACCTCCGGCACGAATCCGTCGATCAGGGCCAGCACCCGATCGGTGCGGTCGATGAAGGTCGTGAGCACTTCGTTCCCAGACGCACTTCCGTCAGGGGTGCGGCCCTCGTACAGCCAGGCCTCGGCGCGCGCGGCCTCCTTGGCCGGCGGCAGGAACAGAAGCGTGAGGTGGTAGACGCTCTCGAAGTGGCGGCCTTCCTCCTCGAACTGAGCCCGACGCTCGGCGTCGACCAGCGCCGAGGCCGGGTCCGGATAGATGCTGGCCGGATAGTCCTGCGCCGGGATGCGGCTCGCTTCGACGAACACGGCCCAGCCGGAGCCGAGCCGCCGCAGGGCATCGTTGAGCCGGCCGGCGACGCCGACCAGCTCGGCCGGGGTCGCCGACTCGAGGTCCGGGCCCCGGAACCGCGCCGTGCGCTGGAGCGAGCCGTCCTTGTTCAGGACGACGCCGGGTGCGACCAGGGCCGCCCAGGGCAGGAAGTCGGCGAGACGCTGCGGCTTGTTGCGGTATTCGGCGAGATTGAACATCGAACAGCTCAGACACCGAGGTGGGTGGGGTAGCGCAGGTGCCGACGCACGACGTCGACGAACAGCGGATCGCGCCTCGCCGCCCAGGCCGCCACGCCGTGCCCGACGAGCCCGAGCACCAGGCCGACGATCCACAGCCGCAGGCCGAGGCCGATCGCGGCCGCGAGCGTCCCGTTGAGGATGGCGATGGCGCGCGGCGCTCCGGCGAGCAGAATCGGCTCGGTCAGGGCGCGATGCGCCGGTGCCTCGAAGCCGGGGACCAGGTCGGTGCCGGTCGTCACAGCAGCGCTCCACCGCCGAACGAGAAAAAGGACAGGAAGAACGAGCTCGCCGCGAAGGCGATCGACAGGCCGAACACGATCTGCACCAGCCGGCGAACGCCGCCCGACGTGTCGCCGAAGGCGAGCGTCAGGCCGGTCATGATGATGATGATCACGGCCATGATCTTTGCGACCGGACCTTCGATCGACTGCAGGACCTGCTGGAGCGGCTGCTCCCAGGGCATGTTCGAGCCGGCCGCATGGGCCGGAGCCGCCATCAGCGCGAGCACAGCGGCCGAGGTCGTCGTGAGAACGAAGCTGCGGATTGGACTTGTCGCGGTCGAGATGGTCATGCGGGCTCTCCTGTCGTGAGCGTGGTGGCGGGTGAGAGGACGTAGTCGCCGGCCGGGCCGATGCCGGACACCGCGACGAGCTCGATGAGACGGCGTTCGCTGCCGCGGCCGGCCAGGACGGCGATCACGTCGATGGTCTCGGCGATGAGGGCGCGCGGGACGGTGACGACCGCCTCCTGCACGAGCTGCTCGAGACGGCGCAGCGCCCCGAGCGCCGTTCCCGCATGGATGGTCCCGATCCCGCCCGGATGGCCGGTCCCCCAGGCCTTCAGGAGGTCGAGCGCCTCGGCGCCGCGCACCTCGCCGATCGGGATGCGGTCGGGGCGAAGCCGCAGTGACGACCGGACGAGATCGGCGAGCGACGCGACACCGTCCTTGGTCCGCAGCGCGACTAGATTCTGCGCCCTGCACTGAAGCTCGCGCGTATCCTCGATCAGCACGACCCGGTCGGTCGTGCTCGCGACCTCGGCCAAGAGCGCGTTGACGAGCGTCGTCTTGCCGGTCGAGGTGCCACCGGCGACCAGCACGTTGCGGCGTCGCGCGACGGCGTCGCGAAGAAACTCCACCTGCTCGGCCGTCATGATTCCGGCCGCGGCATAATCGTCGAGAGTGAAGACCGCGACGGCCGGCTTGCGGATCGCGAACGCCGGGGCCGCGACCAGCGGCGGGATCAGGCCCTCGAACCGCTCGCCGGTTTCCGGCAGCTCGGCCGACACCCGTGGCGACGACGCATGCACCTCCGCGCCGACGTGATGCGCCACCAGACGGACGATCCGCTCACCATCGGCAGCGGACAGATGCTCGCCGGTGTCCGTCAGTCCCTCGGCGAGCCGATCGACCCACAGCCGGCCGTCCGGATTGAGCATGACCTCGACGACATTCGGGTCGGCGAGCCACCCGGCGATGGACGATCCCAGCGCGGTACGGAGCATCCGCGCCTGCCGGGCCGCAGCTTCGGTTCTGCTCTCCTGCCGCCCCACCTTGGCGCCCCCCAGTCAGGCTCACCAACAAGGGCGAGCACCGGGGTCGATTAAGAAAGGCCACTCACCGCGAGCCGCAACAAGCAAACTGACGGCGTAGTAGCGCGGCGAAGAATCACAGGAGAACGGCGGTCGCTGCTCTGGTGAAGTCGTGATCCAGAGGTCAAGCCGCTCGGCGATCTCTGCAGCCACGTATCACTCGATCCCCTGATACGGATCGATGCCGGGCAGAACAGAAATGCTCCACCGCGACGATCGCGGAGCCCCCGGGAGGCCCGGCTCAAGTCTGGCCGAGATCCCGGCTGAATAACGCGACCAACTTGGTCGCAGCCGGACCGACGGACTGCGGCTTGTCGCACATGTCGATAGCCGAGGCGCGCGCGATAAGGCCTATGAGTACGCCTCGGCGGCCGTGCGACCCTCCGCCCTCACTGGCGCGGCCGCTCCGCGCCTGCGTCGAGCGGCTCGGCGACCCGGCATTCATGAGATTTCCTCATGTGCCTTAGTGCGTCACGCCGTCTACTCGGACCCGAGCACGGCTGCTAAATGCCATGATCGAAAGAGACGCAGGGCCGCCAGCTCTTGAGGTTCGTTCTCCTCGACAGCACGGGACGAACCAGGCCGCAAAAAGCGCCGCATCACCGGGCAGACACATGTCGAGCGATGCCGGGCAAAGGAGACTGCAATGGCCGAGGGACTGGAAGGCAAGGTCGTCGTCATCACGGGAGCCAGCAGCGGCCTGGGCGAGGCGACCGCGCGACGGCTTGCGGCAAATGGTGCGAAGCTCGTCCTGGGCGCGCGCCGCATCGACAGGCTCGAGGCGCTCGCCGTCGAGCTCGGCCTCAGCCCGCAGGCCGCGGTCCAGACCGACGTGACCCGGCTCGATCAGGTCGAACGCCTAGTGGGCCGTGCCGTGGAGCAACACGGTCGCGTCGACGTCATTCTCAACAATGCCGGCCTGATGCCCCACTCGCTTCTTGAGCACGGTCGGGTGGAGGACTGGGACCGGATGATCGACGTCAATCTTCGGGGCGTGCTCCACGGCATCGCCGCAGTGCTTCCGCACATGAAGGCGCAGAAGAGCGGCCACATCATCAACGTGTCCTCGGTGGCGGGGCACAAGGTGAGGCCGGGCAGCGCCGTCTACGCCGCGACCAAGACCGCCGTGCGCGTCATCTCCGAAGGTCTCCGGCAGGAGGTGAAGCCCTACAACATCCGCACCACCGTGATCTCGCCCGGCGCGGTAGCGACCGAGCTGCCCGCCAGCATCACCGAGCCCGAGGTCGCCCGGGGCACCCGCGAGTTCTACGAGCGCTTCGCCATTCCGGCGGATTCCTTCGCCCGGATGGTCGCCTTCGCCATCAGCCAGCCCGAGGACGTCGACATCAACGAGATCCTGTTTCGGCCGACTAGCCAGGAGCTCTGAGGCCGATCACCACCGGTGTGGTCTATCGACATCCTGCGGGACGGCGCACGATCCTCGACATCCGAGCTCCGACACGGCGTTCGGCGACATACCCGCAACCGGAGCAACCGTCATGCGTTACACGAGCAAGAATTGGGACGGCGACTGTCATCCGCTTTCACTCGATCGCCGAACCGTGGTGACCTCGGCGCTGGGCCTCGCGGCCCTGTCGCTGTCGACGGGCCTGATGTCCGGTCCGGCATTGGCGCAGCCGGCCGCGGGCCAGCGTCGCGCCTTAGGGCAGATGCCGACCCGCAAGCTCGGCGGCACGCTCGAGGTCTCGGCCCTCGGGCTCGGTTGCATGGTGATGAGCGGCATCTACGGCCCGCCCCGCGACAAGCAGCCCGCCGACAAGCAGGAGATGATTCGGGTCATCCATACCGCCGTGGACCGCGGCGTGACCTTCTTCGATTCTGCCGAGCTGTACGGCCCTTTGTCGAACGAGGAGCTTCTCGCCGAAGCCCTCGCTCCCATTCGCGACAAGGTGGTGATCGCGACGAAGTTCGGATACTTCGGTAATCCGGGATTGCAGCCGGTCCTCGACAGCCGGCCGGAAAAGATCAAGGCGTCGGTCGAAGGCTCGCTGAAGCGGCTGCGAACCGACGTCATCGATCTCTACTATCAGCATCGCGTCGATCCTAACGTGCCGATCGAGGACGTCGCCGGGACCGTGAAAGACTTGATCCGGCAAGGCAAGGTGAAGCATTTCGGCCTGTCGGAGCCGGGCCTGGAGACCTTGCGCCGCGCCCATGCCGAACAGCCTGTCACGGCCGTCCAGAACGAGTTTTCCATTCTCTGGCGGGAGCCCGAAACCGCGGTGCTCCCGACCCTGGAAGAGCTCGGCATCGGCCTCGTCGCCTACACGCCGCTCGGCGGCGGCTTCCTGACCGGCACCATCCACGAGGGCACGCAATTCCCGACCACCGACTTTCGCTCGCGGGTTCCCCGCCTCTCCGCCGAAGCCCTGAAGACGAACATGGCCCTGGTCGTGTTGCTGCGTGACTGGGCGCGCCGCAAGGAGGCGAGCCCCGCGCAGGTGGCGCTCGCCTGGCTGCTGTCCCGCAAGCCGTGGATCGTGGCGATCCCGGGCACCACCCAGCTTCCCCACCTCGAGGAGAATCTCGGCGCCGTGGCGGTGACGTTCACGGCCGGCGAGCTGCACCAGATCGACACGGCAGCGTCCGCCGTCGTCGTGCAGGGCGATCGCCTGCCGCCGGCTTCGATGGCGCTGACCCGACGCGAGGCTCCGCCGAGGCGCTGATCACGTCGATCGGCACGCTTGTCGCGGCGTGCCGACCACTCACGGCCGAGCATACTCGAGAGTCCAGATGCGTCCGAAGATCATCTGCCACATGATGAGTTCGATCGACGGGCGCCTGCTCGCCGATCGGTGGACGCCGCCCGCGCACGGTGTCGATCTGGCCACCTTGCGCGGGCACTACGACGGAACCGCCTCGCGGCTCGCGGCCGAAGGATGGATCGTCGGGCGGACGACCATGGAGATGTTCGGCCGGCTCGTCGCCCGGGCGGATTCTGGGCTGGCCCGCGAGCCGCGGCTCCCCCATGTCGGCCGACGCGGAGATCGTGACGTGGCGGTCGCCATCGACCCGCGAGGCAAGCTCCACTACATGCAGGACCAGGTGGGCGGCGACCACGTCGTCGCGGTTCTCGGCGAGCAAGTTCCCGACACCTACTTGGCGGCGCTGCGCGAGGTCGGCGTGTCTTATCTCTTCGCAGGACCTAGCGGCGACGATCTCGGGAGCGCCATGGACAGGCTGGGCGACACCTTCGGGATCAAGACGATATTGCTCGAGGGCGGCGGGATCACTAACGGGGCGTTCCTGCGGCAGGGGCTGATCGACGAGATCAGCCTTCTGGTCTATCCGGGTATCGACGGCCTGGCGGGAATACCGAGCATCTTCGAGCATGTCTGCGGCGACGTCGACAGGCCGGGCGCCGGCCGGTCGCTCCGCTTCGCCGCGGCGGAGATTCTGGAGGGTGGCATGGTCTGGCTGCGCTACGGCATCGAGGCGAGCGGGAGCCCGCTATGAGAGGGATCGGACGTCAGCGGCTTCGGGCCGGCTTCCGCTTCGACGCATCGCCGCGGTATCGCAGCGCATCGACCACGATCGAGAAGGCCGGCGACGACTGACGGCGGCTCGGATAGTAGAGGTGATAGCCCGGGAAGGGAGCGCACCAGTCAGCGAGGACGCGGACGAGACGCCCGGCCGACACATGCTCCTCGACGACATCGTCCGGCAGATAGGACACGCCGTGCCCGCCCAGGGCCGCCTCGAGGCGGAGCGCAATGTTGTTGAACACGAGCTGTCCCTCGACCCGCACCTTCACCTCGCGACCTTCCTTCTCGAACTCCCAGGCGTACAATCCACCGTAGGTCGGGAAGCGCAGATTGATGCAGTTGTGGGAGGTCAGATCCTGCGGGACTTTCGGTCGACCGCGCTTCTCGAAATAGGCTGGTGATCCGACCACCGCCATGCGCATGTCCGGGCCGAGGCGGACGGCGATCATGTCCTTCGCCACCTGCTCTCCGAGACGCACACCGGCATCGTATCGCTCCGCGACGATGTTGGTCAGGCCGTAATCGGTGATGATCTCGACGTTGATGTCCGGATAATCCGGCAGCACGCGAGTGAGTGCAGGCCACAGGATGGAGTTCGCGGCGTGCTCGCCCGACGTGATCCTGATCGTCCCGGCCGGCTTCAGACGAAGCTCGCTCAACGCGGCGAGTTCGGCTTCGATCTCTTCGAACCGCGGCCCCACGGTGGACAGGAGCCGTTCTCCGGCGTCTGTCGGAGCGACGCTCCGCGTCGTTCGCGTCAGCAGCCGAAGATCGAGGCGCTCCTCGAGCGCCCGGATGGTGTGACTCAACGCCGATTGCGAGACACCGAGCTTGGCGGCTGCTTTCGTGAAGCTCCGCTCCCGGGCGACCACGATGAAGGCGAGGAGTGCGTTGACGCTTTCACGGAGCATTCATGAGTCCCTCTCACAGGATCAATCGGATCATACCATCTAATGGCATGCCGCGTCAGTTGGTAGATGTCTTCCGACAAGTGACGCACACCGTCGAACAGACGAGATCCAGCGAGCATCTGTGGCGACCCGGACGGACGATGTGGAGCACGCGGCTCGGGCGCGCCCCACGGATCGGGTCGGTGTCCGCCTCGCTTGCGTCGATCCTGACACCGACGGTCCGGATACCAAGGATGCAGACGATGCAAGGTCAACAGCGCGGCTTAACCATCGATCAACCATTCGTCAGCTCGCCTGCCCGCCGGAGGAGCTACGTCATTTGGATAGCCGACTCGATCGGACGCGCCCTTCGGCATCCGTCGGTGCTCCTGTTCGGAATGATCGGGGGTGCAGCTACGGCCAAGAGTGGGCGTGGAGCTTGGGTTGTCGGCGGGATCTCGGCGGGGCTGACGATCTATTTCGGGGCCGTGGTGACGGCGATGGCGACGCGGAGCATGGCCGGCTGGGTCAGATGCATGCGGTGCCATGTGATCGCCCGGTCCTGAGCGGCGGCGTCCCTCTCCGCGCATCGCGTTGGGAACGAGCCGTCGCGTCGCCGTCGGTCAGCCGTCGAGCGTTCGCCCCGCACGCGGCGATCCGTGGGTTTCCACCGAAGACAAGGAGGCTCGAATGCCAAGTCCTGAATTCAGCCAATATTCCGCACTGGTGTGCCGTAGGCAGGCTCTCGCTAGCGGCGGAGGAGCCGTCGCTGCCGCGCTGCTCGGCGGGGCGGCCGGGCCGGCTCGGGCGCAGTCCGCGGGGACGCCGACGGCCGGCGGTGCGCGCGCCGCGTCTTCCGCCGGGCAAATCGGACGCCGCAGGCTCGGCGCCCTCGAGGTCTCGGCTATCGGGCTCGGCTGCATGAGCATGAACAGCGGGAACTACAACCCGCCGAAGGACAAGCGTGAGATGGCGCGGGTGATCCACGCCGCCTTCGAGCGCGGTGTGACCTATTTCGATACGGCGGAAGCCTACGGGCCGCTCGTCAACGAGGAGCTGGTCGGCGAGGCGCTCGCCCCGATCCGCACGAAGGTCGAGATCGGGACTAAATTCGGCTTCGACATCGACTACGCGACCGGGCGGCGCAGCGGCAGACTGAACAGCCGGCCGGAGCATGTGAAGGCCGTCGCGGAGGCCTCGCTGAAGCGCCTCCGGGTCGAGGCGATCGATCTGTTCTATCAGCATAGGGTCGATCCGCAGGTGCCGATCGAGGACGTCGCCGGAGCGGTCAAGGACCTGGTCCGCGAGGGCAAGGTCAAGCACTTCGGCCTGTCCGAGCCGGGCATGCAGACGCTGCGCCGGGCGCACGCCGTCCATCCGGTAGCCGCCGTCCAGAACGAGTACTCGCTGTTGTGGCGCGGTCCCGAGCGCGAGGAGCTCGCCGTCTTCGAGGAGCTCGGGATCGGGCTGGTCTCCTGGAGTCCACTGGGCGTCGGCTTGCTGACCGGTACCATCGACGCGACGACGCGGTTCGACGGACCCGGATATACCGACTACCGACTCACCAACCCGCGCTTCACCCCCGAGGCCCTCGCGGCCAACATGGCGCTGGTCGATCTGGTGCGCGCATGGGCGCGCCGCAAGCAGGCCACGCCGGCTCAGATTTCCCTCGCCTGGCTGCTGGCGCAGCGGCCCTGGATCGTGCCGATTCCCGGAACGACGGACCTTCGCCACTTGGACGAGGATCTCGGGGCGATCGACGTCGTTTTCACGGCGCAAGAGCTCCAGGAGCTGAACGCGGCCGTGTCGAAAGTCGTGATCCATGGCGAGCGTCTCCGCAAGGAGCTGCTCGTCTTGTCGCAGTTGGAGGCGCCGCCCAAGCGGTGAGCCTCCGGTCGCGAGAGGCGCGTCCCGCCGCGCGCCTCACACGACCGCCCCGCCGCGCGTGACGCCGTTCACCTCGGTCACCCCGTAAATCGATGGGTCGGTGCCTGCGCTCGGATATCGAGGGTGCGTTCCGCCGCCTCCGCACCTTCGAATGGATGAACCCCCGATGTCCTCCGTCTCGACCGATTCCGTGAGCATGCCCCGCCGACACTCCGACCTCGCGATCCTGATCGTTCTCAGCGCGCTGATGGGATTCGCGTCGATCTCGACCGACACCTATCTTCCGGCGTTTCCCACCTTGAGCACGGTCTTCGGAGTCGATCCGGGACGGATCCAGCTCACCTTGTCGAGCTACCTGATCGGGTTCAGCGTCGGCCAGCTCGTCTGGGGCCCGGTCGGCGACCGCTACGGCCGCCGCAAGCCGATCGCCGTCGGCATGGTGCTGTTCATGCTCGGCTCGGCCGGGTGCGCGCTGGCTGGCTCGGCCGAGCAGATGATTGCCTGGCGGGTGGTTCAGGCGCTCGGCGCGTGCTCCGGCCCGGTTCTCGCACGGGCGATGGTCCGCGATCTCTACACACGCGACAAGTCGGCTCAGATGCTATCGACGCTGATGCTCGTCATGGGCGTCGCGCCGCTTCTCGGTCCGCTGCTCGGCGGGCAGATCCTCGAGCACAGCTCGTGGCGTGAGATCTTCTGGTTCCTGGTCGGGTTCGGTGTGCTGGCGCTGCTCGGCCTTCTGCTGCTGCCGGAGACCTTGCCGCCGTCCGACACGGGTCCGAGGAGCTTCGGGGAGGTGTGGACCGGGTATCTATCGCTCGTCCGCAGTCCGCGTCTGCTCGGCTACGCCGCCGCCGGCGGCTTCTATTACGGCGGGGCCTACGCCTACATCGCCGGCACGCCATTTTCCTACATCGACTATTATCACGTCCCGTCGCGGGCCTACGGCCTGCTGTTTGGCCTGAACGTCGTCGGCATGATGGCGGCGAACTTCCTGAACTCGCGTCTGGTGGTCCGTCTCGGGTCCGACCGGATCTTCCATTGGGGTGCCGCCATCGCGGCCATCTCGGGTCTCGTCACGGCGCTGAATGCGCGGTTCGGCTGGGGCGGCCTGCTCGGGCTGGTCGTGCCGCTGTTCTTCTTCTTCTCGGTTGCCGGATTCATCGTGGCGAACTCGGTCGCGGGAGCGCTCGCGGCGTTCCCGCGCAATGCCGGCGCGGCTTCGGCCGTGGTCGGCGCCATGCATTACGGCGCCGGTGTGTTCAGCGGCGCGATGCTCGCCTGGTTTGCCGACGGCAGCCCGTGGACGATGGGATGGATCATCGGCGCCGCGGGCGTTGCGAGCCTCGTGTCGGCGTGGATGCTGGTGCGCCGCTCCTCGTCCGAGTGATCAGACCGCGAAGGATCGTCCTGTGGCGCGACCGATCGCACCAGTCGCACTCCCGGATCAAATGGACGCCGTCGAGCCCGATTGGCTCGGCGGCGCCTCGCAGTAGCTGCAGCGCGGCACGGCGCGTCCGGCGACGACGCCTCGCTTCGCGACGAAGACGAGTTCGAGGCGAGACACCTCGCGATCCGGAAGACGCCGTTCTGGGCTCTGCTTTCGGTTTCGTTGCCGACGTCGAAGCGCCCGCTCATCCATGAACGGCACTAATGGGTCCATGCGAAGACGCCTCTCTAATCACGAGACCGGTTCCATCTTATCTCACGGTCATCGGTTGCCGCATCGGCACCCAGACAAACAAGGAGACACCATCATGCGGACCCTCACCAAGATGATCACGGTTGCTTCCGTCGTGCTCGGTTCCATGTCGATCGCCTCGGCGCAGTCCTACGACCCGGACATGGGCTCCGGCAACATCGCGAAGCCGCTCACGCAGAGCGCGCCCATCGCCGCCACGCACAGTGTCCTCGGCGCCTATGCGCAGGGCCAGGCGCACGAGCTTCACAAGCCGTCGCCGACGATTCGTCCCTCGACGTCCGAAGAATCGCTGTTCGATCGCGCCCGCGGCTCCTTCTGAACCGAACGCTCTCCGGCGCCGAGCGATCGTCGCTCGGCGCCGAGAGCGTCATCGGAGATGGGTTTTCGGGTCGATCCAGACCCTTCTCCGAAAGAAACGCCGAGACGCGGTTGGCGATCTCGGAGCTCTGTCGGCAGCACGCTGCGGTCGACCGGCAAGCAATCTCTCCCCGAGTTTCCCCTCGAGGTGTGGCGCACGGCAGATGGTCGGGCGCTTGGTGCCAGTCCGGAGGATCGGACGAGTTCCCAGTGACTGTGACGACGGGTGGGCAGCGACGCGGTCTGCCCGCCAACCAGTAGAGGATCGAAATGGCCAAGGACGTAGTGGTCGTCATCGGCGCAGGCGGGATCGGCCTTGCCATTGCCCGCCGGCAAGGGTTCGGCAAGACGTTGCTGCTCGCCGACTTCAACTCGAAGACCCTGGAGGCCGGCGCCGAGGGTCTGCGCGAAGCGGGCTACGAGGTCGCGACGCGACACGTCGACGTCTCGTCCCGCGAGTCGGTGCGAGCACTCGCCGATGCGGCGGCGACGACGGGGAACGTGGCTCAGGTTGTCAACACCGCCGGCCTGTCGCCGAACATGGCGTCGGTCGAGCGCGTGCTGGAGGTCGATCTGTACGGATCGGCCTTGGTGTTCGAGGAGTTCGGGAAGGTCGTCGCCCCGGGCGGCGCGGGCCTGCTCGTCTCCAGCATGGCCGGCCACATGATGCCGGCGCTGCCCCCGGAACACGACCACGCCCTGGCTCACACGCCCGCCGACGCGCTTCTCGACCTGCCGTTCCTCAAGGGCGACGCGATCCCGAACACGCTGGTCGCCTACATGATGGCGAAGCGCGCCAACATACTCCGGGTTCAGGCGGCCGCGATGACCTGGGGCGAACGCGGCGCGCGGGTCAACGCGATCAGCCCCGGCATCGTCGTGACGCCGCTCGCCCGGCACGAATTGAACTCCGAGATCGGCGACATCTACCGCGCCATGGTCGCGGCATCTCCGGCCAAGCGGATGGCGCCTCCCGAGGAGATCGCGGTCGCGGCGGCCTTCTTGCTCGGCCCCGATGCCGGTTTCGTGACCGGCAGCGATCCGCTGATCGACGGCGGCGTGGTCGCGGCCATGCGGGCCGGAAAGCTGCCCACGCCGGGCTGACCGGGCCTGCCCGCACCATCCCGACCGCGTCGCACGGCGGCGCCGTGCCGTTCCGGAAAACAGGAGCCCTCATGAAGATCCGCCATCTCGGCACGCTCGCGGTTTCCGAAATCGGCTTCGGTGCGATGAGCTTCGCGTCGTACTACGGCGAGACGCCCGACCGTTCCGAAGCCATCCGCGTCATCCGTGGCGCCTACGACCTCGGTGTGACCTTCTTCGACACCGCAGAGGCATACGGCCCGTGGACGAACGAGGTTCTGGTCGGAGAGGCGCTGGCGCCGATACGGGATCGGGTCGTCGTCGCGACCAAGTTCGGCTGGAACATCGACCCTGACACCGGCGAGCAGCGGCCCGGGCTCAACAGCCGGCCGGACCACGTCAAGCGGGTCGCCGACGCGATGCTGAAACGCCTCGGCACCGACCGGATCGACATCCTCTATCAGCATCGTGTCGATCCCGATGTCCAGATCGAGGAGGTGGCCGGCGCCGTGAAGGATCTCGTCGCTGCCGGCAAGGTCGGGCACTTCGGACTGTCGGAGGCCTCGGCCGCCACGATCCGCCGCGCCCACGCGGTGCAGCCCGTCACCGCCGTCCAGAGCGAGTATTCACTCTGGACGCGTGATCCGGAACCCGAGGTGTTGCCGCTCTGCGAAGAGCTGGGCATCGGGTTCGTGCCCTGGAGCCCGTTGGGGGCCGGCTTTCTCACCGGCACGATCGACTCCGACACCGCGTTGCCGGCCACCGACTTCCGTGCCGGATCTCCGCGTTTCGCCAAGGACGCGCGCGAATCCAACCAGGGCGTGGTCGACCTGCTCCGCCACGTCGCAGCGAGGAAGAACTCGACGCCCGCGCAGATTGCGCTCGCCTGGCTGCTGGCCCGAAAGCCGTTCATCGTGCCGATCTTCGGAACGCGCCGGCTGGATCGGATCGAGGAAAACCTCGGCGCCGCCAATGTGTCGCTGTCCGCCAAAGACTTGAATGCGATCGAGACAGCGATGAGCCGCATCGAGGTGAAAGGTGCACGGCTGCCCGAGGCGATCCTGCAGCTCTCCTACCGCTGAGCCGAGACGACATCGACAAGGAACTCCTACCATGAAAGCACGCGACCTGGGCCGCAGCGGCCTGAGAGTTTCCGCCCTCGGCCTCGGCTGCATGGGAATGAGCGCGAACTACGGCACCCCGGGCGACAAGGGTGCCATGATCGCGCTCCTGCGCGATGCCGTCGATCGCGGCGTCACCTTCTTCGACACGGCCGAGGTCTACGGGCCCTTCACCAACGAGGAACTGGTCGGCGAAGGCTTGGCGCCGGTTCGCGACAAGGTCGTGATCGCGACGAAGTTCGGCTTCGACATCGATCCCGTCACGGCGGAGCGGCGCGGCTTCGACAGCCGGCCCGACCATATCCGCACCGCCGTCGAGGCGTCGCTCGTACGGCTGCGGACCGACGTAATCGACCTGCTCTACCAGCACCGGGTCGACCCCGGCACGCCGATCGAGGACGTCGCCGGAGCCGTCAAGGACCTGATTGCCGAGGGCAAGGTCCGGTATTTCGGCCTGTCCGAGGCCGGCGCGACGACGATCCGCCGGGCGCATGCGGTGCAGCCGGTGGCGGCGGTGCAGAGCGAGTACTCCCTCTGGGCCCGCGATCCAGAGGCCGAGGTGCTGCCGGCGTGCCGCGAACTCCGCATCGGATTCGTGCCGTGGAGTCCGCTGGGGCAGGGCTTCCTGACCGGCACGGTCGCTCCCGGCCAGGCGTTCACGACGTCGGACGTGCGGTCCTGGTTCCCGCGGTTCACGCCGGAGGCAATGAAAGCCAACCAGGCGCTGGTGGATCTGATCACGCGTGTCGCCGACCGGAAAGGCGTCACGCCGGCGCAGATCGCGATCGCCTGGCTGCTCGCGCAGGACCCGTGGATCGTCCCCATCCCCGGCACCCGAAAGCCGAGCCGGCTCGAGGAGAATCTCGCCGCCGCGGAGATCGTGCTCGCTCCGGAAGAGCTCGACGAGCTGACCACGGCGGCCGCGGGAATCGAGATCGTCGGCGGACGCGGGACCGGGCACGAGCAGTATCTGTGAGCTGGCGGCCGAGATGACCCGGATCCTCATCCTCGGAGCGAACGGGCAGATCGCCCGTGCGGCCACCCGCCTGCTGCTCGAAACCACCGATGCGCGACTGACCCTGTACCTGCGGAACGCCAGCCGCCTCAACGCCCTGGAAGGCAACGACCGGATTCGCCTCGTCGACGGCGACGTGCTCGACGCCGCCACGCTCGACGGCGCGGTTGCGGGACAAGACGTCGTCTATGCGAATCTGTCCGGGACCATGGAACGGCAGGCGCAGGCGATCGTCGCAGCGATGACGAAAGCCGGCGTCCGCCGATTGATCTTTGTCGGCTCGATGGGGATCTACGATGAGGTGCCGGGCCAGAGATTCGGCAGCGTTCTCGATCCCTATCGCCGATCGGCGACCGTCGTCGAAGCGTCCGGCCTCGACTACACGATCATCCGTCCCGCCTGGCTGAGCGACGCCGACGAGATCGCCTACGGTACGACCGTCAAGGGCGAGCCCTTCGTCAATCCCGGAGCCTCCGTGTCACGTCAGAGCGTCGCCGACCTGGTCCGCAGGCTGATCGTGAACCCGGCATTCGGCATCGGCGCAAGCCTCGGTGTTCATGCGGCCTGATCTCGGTCGGGTTTTCCGTGAACAGGCTCGGCCGGCACGACTCACCGACGACCGCTCCGATATGTCTCGTCGGAGACGAGTTCCATCCAGGTCACGGCATTGCCATCGAGTGCCTCGGAGACGGCGAAATGCGTCATCGATGAATCGCTGGTCGCACCGTGCCAGTGGCGGACATTCGGCGGAATCCAGACGACGTCGCCCGGGCCGACGTCCTCGCGCAGGCCACCCTCCTTCTGCACCCAGCCGCGGCCGGAGACGATGAACAGCGTCTGGCCCAGCGGGTGGGTGTGCCACGCAGTGCGCGCTCCGGCGACGAACGAGATCGTCCCGCCGCCGACGCGGGCCGGCGCGGTCGCGCGATACTGGCCCGAGATCTGCACCCGGCCGGTGAAGCGGTCGGCGGAACCGATCGACGTCGCCTCGGGCGTCGCCCGGATGATCTGCACATCGGCATTCGGACTAGAGCCGGCCGCTGGCTCAGCCGAGTCCCGGCTCGCTAAAACGCGCTCGAGAACCGGAACGGCCGACATCGCCCGCGGCCAGCCGGCATAGAAGCCGAGATGCGTCGGCACCTCGGCGGCCTCGACGCGGGTGAGGCCGTTGTCCATCGCACGGTTGGCATGGAACGGAAGCTGCTCGGGCTGACCGATCGCGATCAGCGCCGCCATGGTGACGAGGCTGCGATCGCGCGGCGACAACTCCGCTCGGCGCCAGAGGTCGCCGAACAGGACGCGGTTCGTCAGCTCGGCGAGCGCCGGGGCGGTCGGCGCGACGCTGCCGCGGACGGTGGCAGCGCGGGCGGCTTCTGCCGCGGCGTCCAGCGGGATCGGAGCGTCCGGGCTCGCCGCGGCGGCGCCGATGCCGCGCTCGTCGAACACCTTCTTCACCTCGGTGACGGCCGAGATCGCATTCGGCCAGCCGGAATAGAAGGCGAGTTGCGTGATCAGCTCGCCGATCTCGGCCGGTGTGACGCCGTTGTCGAGCGCCCGCCGGACATGGCCGGGGATCTGCGCCGCCTTGCCGGTCGAGACGAGTGCCGCCACGGTGATCAGGCTGCGGTCACGGAGTGCGAGCTCCTTGCGCAGCCATACCTCGCCGAACAGCACGTCGTCGGTGAAGTGGCCGAGGCCCGGAGCGACGTCGTACACGGCCGGCGGGGCGACCCGCTTGCGCTCGACCTCCTCGGCGTCGGCGCCTGTGAGGACCAGCGCCGAGAGCGCAAGACCAGCCGTGATCCTGTTCATGGTATCGCCTCCAGTTTCGATGCCTCGTCGACGGCCGAGGCTGTCGCTCACGTCGAGCCGAGATCGATGTTGGCCAGCGGCAGGTCGCGGACGCGCTTGCCGGTCGCCGCGAAGATGGCGTTCAGGACCGCGGGGGCGGCCACCGCGATGGTCGGCTCGCCGACGCCGCCCCAGAAGCCGCCGGACGGGACCGTGATCACCTCGACGACCGGCATCTCGTCCAGGCGCATCACGTTGTAGCTGTCGAAGTTCGACTGCTCGATGCGCCCGTCCTTGACGGTGCATTCGCCGTACAGCAGGGCCGAGAGCCCGTAGGCGAAGGAGCCGGCGACCTGTGCCTCGACCTGCTGGGGATTGACGACGTGCCCCGGATCGGTGGCGGCGACGAGGCGGTGGATCTTCAGCCGCCCACGCGTCACCGAGACCTCGGCGGCGGCCGCCACATAGCTGCCGAACCCCATGATCTGTGCGATGCCGCGATGGATGCCTTTCGCGGGCGGAGTGTCCCACCCGATGCCCTTGGCGGCCGCCTCCAGCACGGCGAGGTGCTTGGGATGGTTCACCATCAGCTTGCGACGGAAGGCCAGTGGATCCTGCCCCGCCGCGTGGGCCATCTCGTCGATGAAGCACTCCAGATAGACGGCGTTCTGATTGAGATTGACGCCGCGCCAGGCGCCCGGCCGGATGTGCGGGTTGCGCATGGCGTAATCGATCAGGAGGTTCGGGACGGTGTAGCCGATCGCCGTCTCGGACCCGTCCGGCACCAGCCCCTGGAAGATGAAGGGATCGCCGTTGCTGGTCATGGCCGACGGGTAGGCATAGGCTGCGATCGATTGTCCCGAAATGCGCATGTGCAAGGCCGCGACGTCGCCGTTCGCGTCGAGCGTCCCGCGCAGCCGACACTGTGTCACGGGGTGGAACCGGCCTTGCGCCATGTCCTCTTCGCGCGTCCACATCATCTTCACCGGCGTGCCGGGGATCTGCCTGGCGATGAGGGTCGCCATCCGCAGGTAGTCGGTCTGCAGGCGGCGGCCGAAGCTGCCGCCGATGCGCATGACGTGGATCTCGCAGGCGTCCTGCGACAGCCCCGCGGCGGTCGCGACGGTGGCGAGCGCGGCCTCGGGAACCTGGGTCGGTCCCCACACATCGCAACGGCCCGGCGTCCAGCGCACCGTGGCGCACAGCACCTCCATGGGCGCGTGGTTCTGGTAGGGAAAGCTGTAGTCCGCCTCGATGACGCGCTCCGGCCTAGCGAGAGCAGCTTTGGCGTCGCCGGCGCGATTGCCTACGAACAGCGTCTCCGCCGTCAGCCCCTCGCGCAGCGTCGCTGCGATGTCTCGGCTGGAGACATGCGCGCTCGGTCCCTCGTCCCATTCGATCGGCAGCGCCTCGAGCGCCGTCTTAGCCCGCCAGAAGGTGTCGGCCACGACCGCCACCGTCTCGTCGTCGACGCGCAGGACGTGCTTCACGCCGCGCATCGTCGACACGGCCGCGGCGTCAAAGCGCTTCAGCTTGCCGCCGTGGACCGGACAGGCCTTCGGCACCGCCACCAGCATGCCCGGCATCCGGTAGTCCATGCCGTAGACCAGCGAGCCGTCGAGCTTGTCGCGCGTGTCGAGGCGCTTCACCGGCCTGCCGGCGATCGTCCAGTCCTTCGGATCCTTCAGCTTCACGTCGGCCGGCGGAGTGATCCGGTTCGCCGCGTCGGCGACCGCCCCGTAGGTGGTGGTGCGGCCGCTCGCCGCGTGGGTGATCACGCCCTTCGAGACGGTGCAGTCCGCCGGACTGACGCCCCAGCCCTGGGCCGCCGCCTGCACCAGCACGGCGCGAGCCTGCGCTCCGCCCATGCGGACATAGTCGTGCGAGCCACGGATCGCCCGTGAGCCGCCGGTCGCCTGGGCCCGCCACGGATTGCCACGGCGCCTGTTCTCGCCGGGCTTCACCAGCTCGAAGCGCACCTTGTCCCAGTCGCAATCGAGCTCCTCGGCGACGAGCTGCGCGAGCCCGGTCAGCGCGCCCTGTCCCATCTCGATGCGGGCGATGCGGACGATCACGGTCTCGTCCGGCTGGATCACCACCCAGGCATTGACCTCGGGAGAGCCCGTCTGCGCCACGGCGCGGCCCGGCAACGGAAACGAGAAGCCGAGCGAGAACGCGCCGGCCGCCGCTGCGGTGCCTGACAGAAAACCGCGGCGGGAGAGAGCGTCGCGAGCGCGAAGGCCGCGAGGGTGGGGCGTCGTCTGCATGGTCATGGCGACCCTCTCAGCCTCGGTTGGTCGGCAGGCGGGTGGCGGCGAGCCTCACGCCGGCCAGCACGCGCGGATACGTGCCACAGCGGCAGATATTAGTGATCTCGGCGCGGATCTGGTCGTCGCTCGGAGTCGGGTTCTGCGCCAGCAGTGCCGAGGCGGCCATGATCATGCCGGGCTGGCAGTAGCCGCATTGGGCGACGTCGAGCTCGGCCCATGCCTCTTGAACAGGGTGTGGCTTCTCGGCGCCGAGCCCCTCGATCGTGACGATCTTCTGCTCCTCGGTCACGCCGCTGACCGGCAGCACGCAGGAGCGCGTCGCCACGCCGTCGATATGCACCGTGCAGGCTCCACACTGGGCGACGCCACAGCCGTATTTGGTGCCGGTCAGGCCGACATGCTCACGAATGACCCACAGCAGGGGCGTGTCGTCCTCGACCTCGACGGTCACGATCATTCCGTTGATGTTGAGTTTCGCCATGTCGCGCTCCCTGCTCGAGACTGAAGGATTCGGGCTGGTGTGGAGGTCGGAGGTTTTGGCCGTCAGGCGACGACGGCCCGCCGGTCGGATTCGGAACAACCTCGTCACGACCGGGCCGGATCGAATGCCGAACGTGGAGCCACACGCTGCGCGCCCGCTCGAATTCCAAAGATCGCATCGACTCTCGTTGCGGAGAGCCGACCGATCCGGTCCCGTTCGAGTCCGAACAACGGCTCGCACGAGATGATATCGAGGCCGCACTATGCGGCAGCGCCGATCTGCCTCGACGAGTTCCGACGATGCGCCACGAGAACCGTAACGTGGCCCGGCGTCCTTGATTAGGCACCTGATCCTGCAAGGACCTATGTGCCTGATTCATGAATTGGAGGAGGCAAAGCCTCACTTGCCAGGGATCTTTCGTCGATCCGATCCGGCCGGCCGTCGTCGTAGGCGGTCGATAGTGCGACCTCTACGTCGCGGAAGCCCAGACAGCTTGCTGTATCTAGTCGACCCTCATCACCACCCTAAATCCGATGCTGATCCCACGGTAAACTGGTTCGTAAGGGCGCCGCGCAGACGAGCGCCAACCGGTTCCGGTCTCGTGCCAGCTTCCGCCGCGCACCACCTTGCGGGTGCCGGTCGGCGGGCCGGGAGGGTCGACCTCGGGGCTCACGACGTAGTAGCGCTCATCGTACCAGTCCTGGACCCACTCCCAGACATTGCCGTGGATATCGTAGAGGCCCCACGGATTGGGGTCCTTCCGGCCGACCGCGTGCGTCGAGCCCGAGGCGAAGCTCTCGCCGAACCAGGCGTGGCGACCGAGATCCCTCGCATCGTCGCCGAACGAGTAGATCGTCGTCGTTCCGGCCCGCGCCGCATACTCCCACTCCGCTTCGGTGGGCAGACGATAGCGGTCGCGTCCCTCGGCCGCATTGAGACGCCGGATGAACTCCTGAGCGTCGTTCCAGGAGACGGTCGCGGGGTTGTCCGGATGCCGCAGCCTCTGCGCCATCCCGGGAAGGTCGTAGAAGGGATTGGAACGGGACTGCGTGTAGGGACTGCTCCCCATCACGGCCTCCCACTGCGCCAGGGTCACCTCGTGGCGGCCGAGAAAGAAGGGCTTGGTGATCGTCACCGAATGTCGGGGCCTTTCGCCTTCGGAGGCCTCGCGGTCGTTCGGCGAGGCTCCCATCAGAAACGTTCCGGCGGGAATCGCGACGAACTCCATCCCGATGCTGTTTCGGCGGGTCTCGGCGCCGAGCCCCTTGGACGGGACGCCCACAACACCGAACGCAAGACTGCTCAAGACGGCGCCGACGATCAGAGCACCGGCCCGCGTTCGTGCCGAATGGCTGATGAGAGGCATGGCCTAGCAACTCCTTCCGCTTCGAAACACCTGAAATCCGCGACGAGATCAGTGCTGTCGACTCCCGCCGTGCCGGCATCCGCCAGCCGATGAACCCAGGCGAGGCACCCGCGGCAATCAGGATGGTCGCGATGGTCCCAGAATAGCTGCCGTCCTCGACCACGATTAGCCATGAGGGCCCACAAGGACCTATCGGTGCGTCTCATGAATGTCGTCGACGAGCATGCACCCAGGCCACAGGCGAGGTCGCGTCGGCCCGCTGCGCGCCGGACAGGCTCGTCGGACGCGCTCGTCGTGGACCCCGAACGACCCTGAGGCGGCCAAACGAAGTTGCCACCAGCCAGCGCACCGCCCCGCCACACTGCGTCAGGGAATGTCGGTTTCATGAATCACACCCATAAGATCATGCCGATCTCATGAGCTAATGCCCTGGAGCCGGGTGCGGTAAGTTTCGGCTGAACAGCGGCATTGTGAACGTGAGGCCGGGCGATGGAGCGCTCGCGAACGCTTCCTGACCGGACGAGCTGCAGCAGGAGAAACCTATGAAAAATGTCGTCGTCGTCATCGGGCCCGGATCGATCGGTCAGGCGATCGCGCGGCGAATCGGGTCCGGCAAGCACATCCTGCTGGCGGACCTGCGCCGGGAGAACGCCGAGGCGGCGGCCACGGTGCTGAGAAACGCCGGTTTCGAGGTCGATACGACGACCGTGGACGTGTCCTCGCGCGCGTCCATCCATGCGCTGGTGGAGGCCGCCACAGCGATCGGCGAGGTCACCGGCGTCATTCATGCCGCCGGCGTCTCGCCGTCCCAGGCCTCGCCGGCGGCAATCCTGAAGGTCGACCTCTACGGCACCGCCCTGGTGCTGGAAGAGTTCGGCAACGTGATCGCGCACGGCGGCGCCGGGGTGGTCATCGCCTCGCAGTCCGGGCACCGCCTGGGCGCGCTGACGACCGAGCAGAACGCGGCGCTGGCGACGACGCCGGCGGACGAGTTGCTCTCGCTCGATTTTCTTCAGCCCGACCAGGTGAAGGACCCGCTCCACGCCTACCAGCTCTCCAAGCGCGGCAACTCCTTGCGGGTCATGGCCGAGGCGGTGCGGTGGGGCAAGCGCGGCGCACGGGTCAACACGATCAGCCCCGGCATTATTATCACGCCGCTCGCCAAGGATGAATTGAGCGGTCCTCGCGGCGAGGGATACCGGCAAATGATCGAACTGTGCCCGGTCGGCCGCGCCGGAACGCCCGACGAGGTGGGAAACGTGGGCGCCCTTCTGATGGGGCCGGACGGCGCATTCATCACGGGAAGCGACGTCCTCATGGATGGTGGCGTCACGGCGTCCTACTGGTTCGGCGAGCTCGCGCCGAAATGACAGACAGTTCAGAAGACGACGGCCGCGGGCTGCCGAATGACTGGAGAGTGAGAAATGAAAAAGCGTCGACTTGGCAAATCGGGCCTCGAGGTCTCGGCGATCGGCTTCGGCTGCATGGGACTGAACTTCAGCTATGACCACGCGCTGAGCAACGCGGACAGCGTCGCGCTGATCCGCCAGGCGGTCGACCTCGGGGTCACCTTCTTCGACACGGCCGAGATCTACGGGCCGTTCACCAACGAGGAGATCGTCGGCGAGGCGCTCCGCCCGGTGCGTGACCGGGTGGTGATCGCCACCAAGTTCGGCTTCAACGTCGAGAACGGCAAGATGGCCGGGATGAACAGCCAGCCGGCCCATATCCGCGAGGTGTGCGACGCGTCGCTCCGGCGACTCGGCATCGAGGTCATCGATCTGTACTATCAGCATCGCGTCGATCCGAACGTGCCGATCGAGGACGTCGCCGGCACCGTCAAGGATCTGATCGCGCAGGGCAAGGTCCGGCATTTCGGTCTGTCCGAGCCAAGCGCCCAGACGGTGCGGCGCGCCCATGCGGTTCAGCCGGTCTCGGCGCTGCAGAACGAGTACTCGCTGTGGACCCGCGGTCCCGAGACCAACGGCATCCTCGACGCCTGCGAGGAGCTGGGCATCGGCCTGGTTCCGTACAGCCCCCTGGGCAAGGGCTTCCTGACCGGTGCGATCGACAAGACCACGACGATCGGCGAGAACGACTTCCGCAAGATCCTGCCGCGGTTCACGCCGGAGGCGATCGAGAAGAACCAGGCGCTGGTCGATCTCCTGAAGCGGATCGCCGCCGACAAGAAGGCGACCCCCGCGCAGATCGCGCTGGCGTGGCTGCTCGCGCAGAAGCCGTGGATCGTTCCCATCCCCGGGACCACGAAGCTTCATCGTCTGAAGGAGAACCTCGGCGCGGCGGACGTGGAGCTGAGCGGAGCCGACCTCGCCGAGATCCGTCAGGCGCTGGCCGCCCTCGACATCGAGGGCGAGCGCTACCCGGCCCATCTGATGGCCACCACCGGCCGATAGCCGCCGCGGCCGGCGTGGGATCATGCCGAAGATGCGCGGGGGAGAGACGCGCGGGCACGGCTTCCTTCGAACCCGCGCCCCGGTCGGTTCGCCCGATCAGTTCCGGCGATCGCTCGACTGGGCGCTCAGCTCGCCCCAGTCGAGTTCCTCCTCGACCTGGCGATAGGCCTCGTCGCCGATCCGTCCAGTCGCACGCAGTGCCGACAACGCCTGCCGTGCAGACGGCATGACGTCCCGCCGCAACCGGTTGTACGGCGAGTTGCCGGGATCGTCGCCGTCGCAGGTGTAGGCAAGCGCGGCGCGATACTCGTGCTTCAGCCGCTCCGCCGCCGGATCCTGCGACTCGTCCAGGATGCGCATGGCTGTCTCGAGCACGGTCCCGCGCGCGACCGCCAACTCGTTGGCGATCGGATCGTCCGCCGGCAGCTTTAGCAGCCGGAGCAGCGGACGGAGTGTCAGACCCTGCACGACGAGCGTGCCCAGCACCACGGTAAAGGCCGAAAGGAGGATGAAGTCGCGATAGGGGAACCCCTCCGGGAGAGCGAGTGCGGCGGCCAGTGTGACGATCCCCCGCATGCCTGCCCAGCCGACGACGAGCGCGCCTTTCAACGAATGCGCGTTCGTCTCCCGTCCGGCTCGGCGACCAGTGATGGCCGTCCCGAGACGGGACGCCAGGCCGTGAAGCAGCACCCAGGCCAGCCGTACGACGACGACGACGACCACGACGACGGCGGAATAGAGGAGCCACTCGATCTGCCGCGAGCGCTCGAGCGTCTCCAGGATCGGCCGCAACTGCAACCCGATCAGCGTGAAGGCGAGCACGTTCAGCACGAACGTGATGGTCTCCCAGGTAGCGAACGAAATGACACGGATGCGGGCAGGCTCCGACAAAGATGTTCGTCGTGCCGTCGTGAGTCCGAACACCACGATGGTCACGACGCCGGACAGCGCGAGGTGCTCGGCGAGCAGCCAGACGCCGAACGTGGCGACGAACTGCACCACCGTGACGGTGGCGGCGTCGTCGATCTCAGCGGTGACATGCAGGATCAGCTTGGCGAGGCAGAAGCCGGCGATCACGCTGCCGACGGAAACGAGAAGGAACAACGGCAAGGCGCCCGCCACGTTGTACGACCCGGTCACAACCGCCACGACGGCGAGCTTGTAGATGAGCAGCGACGAGGCGTCGTTGAGCAGGCTCTCGGCCTCCAACACGGCCCGGATGCGATGTGGCGGAGTGACTTGCCGCATCACCGCCAGTGCCGCGACCGCATCAGGCGGCGCCAGCAGGGCGCCGAGGGCTATGGCGGCGCCCCACGGCATGTCGGGGAACAACCAGCGTACCGTGATCGCGACCGCCGTCGTCGTCAAGCCGACAGCGACGATCACAAGCGAGGAGACCGGCAGCCACAGCCGCATCATGTCGCGCAATGACGTGTCGTGTGCGGCGTCGAGAAGGATCGGCGCGACGAACAGGGCCAGGATCAGGTCCGACGGCAGCTCGAGGCGCGGCGCGCCCGGAACGAGCGCGAGGGCACCGCCGCCGAGAGCGAGCAGCGTCGGATAAGGCACGCCGATCCTCCGCGCCAGCATCGACAGCAGCACCGCTCCCAGCAACAGCACGAGAATCGTTTCGAAAACGATCATGGGTCGCCCGGCGCTCCAGACGATGCCGTGGCTGACATGCCGCGCCGTCTACAGCCGCGGGCCACGACTCTCGGCATCGGGTTGGGACCACCGGGTAACAACGTCACGCGCTCTCCGTCAGCCCCAGAATTCGACGAAGCTTCGCATAATCGGTATTGGCGCGGAAGCCCGGCCCGTGGCGCTGGAAGCTCCGCGCCGACGCGAGCCCGCCGACCACCAGCGGCTCGCAACCTGCGTCCCGCACGAGCCGGGCCGCGGTCTCGACCGCGTCCGCGTCGTCGCCGGCCAATGGTACGCCGAGCTTGCGGCCTCGCCCCAGCGAGGACGCTTCGACGTCGGAGGCGTCGACGGCGCTGAAGACGCGGACCAGGCGTGTGCCCGGCAGCAGCCTGGCCGAGGTGATGGCGACGCCGTCGCGCTCGACGTCCGCCTGCAGGGGCTCGCCTCCCCACGGGTTGGTCGCGTCCAGCACGACCTTGCCCGCGAGCGCGGCCGCGTGCTCGGGGCCGATGTCAGGAAGCGCGGCATAGGGCGTCGCGACGAGCACCACGGGCCCGAACGCCGCCGCCTCGGCGACGGTCCCGGCCGAAGCGAGCGCCCCGAGGTTCCGGATCTCGGAGCGGAGACGTTCCGGATGGCGGGACGAGAACATCACCTCGTGCCCGGACCTGACCCAGGCCCGTCCGACCGACCCGCCGAGCCAGCCAGCGCCGACGATACCGATGCGCATGTGCGCTCTCCTTCTGAATTCAGCCACGGCCTCAGGCCGGAATCTCGCCGAGCGTCTTCCGCAGGATACCGACGGCCGACGAGGCCGTCGGCCATCCAGAGTAGAAGGCCAGGTGCGTGACCAGATCGGTCAGCTCTTCGCGCGTCACGCCGTGCTCCAGCGCGAGCTTGATGTGCCCCGGCAGCTCGTTGATACGGTACAGCGCGACGAGTGCCGACACCGTGACGATGCTCTTGTCCCGCCGTGACAGCCCGGGGCGGGCCCAGACCTCGTCGAACAGCACCCGGTTGGTGAACTCGGCGAGCGCCGAAGCGACATCGGCGTAGTGGGTTTGCCCGATGGTGGATTTGTCGGCCATGCGACGGTCCTCCTGCGGCCGGCGGACGCGGGGTCTGGCCCGGCCTGTCTTTGAACGCTCTCTGTGTCAGGCGCCGTACTGGTGGTCGGTGACCTTCTCCATCCAAGTCACGGCCGATCCGCCGGCGATCTCGGCGATAGCGATGTGCGTCATCGCACAATCGGGAGCGGCGCCGTGCCAGTGCTTCTCGCCGGGCTCGAACCAGACGACGTCGCCGGGACGGATCTCCTCGATCGGCCCGCCCTCGCGCTGCACGCGGCCGAAGCCGGCCGTGACCAGCAGCGTCTGGCCGCGCGGATGGATGTGCCAGGCGGTGCGGGCGCCGGGCTCGAACGTGACTGTTCCGCCGCTCAGCGTGCCGCTTCCCGAGAACGGCGCGTCGATCCGAACCACGCCCGTGAAGTACTCCTCCGGTCCTCGCCGTGACGGCAGCGAGCCGATGCGCTTGATGTCCATCCTTCGTACTCCTCGCCAGCCGATGATCGTCGGACCGAACGTCGGTGGCCGACGGTCGTGATCCTACGGAAGCACAGTTCAGCGCATTAGCCGGAATCGAGCGAATGAGGTCATGTCCCTGCTTCATGAATGCAAGCACGGCGAGCACGATGAACACGACGTCCGCTGGATCATTGATGAGATGGGTTCATCAGCTCATGCGCGAGGCATCATCTACCTCGTGGCTCGCGAAGCGCCTAGCTTTTGGCCTATCATCGTCCAACTAACTCGCGGCGACGATGTCCCTCGGATCGATGGGCGAACGACGATGCGAGGTTGCCGTGCGGGCTCCGGTCCGCCCCGAATGCAGCACGGCTGTGCGGCCTGTGCGGAGACGGCGCGTTCCGAAGGACGCCGGCCCCGATCATGAAGGAGACAGACTGATGCTCGGAACGATGCTCCATGGTCCTGGGGACGTTCGCTGCGAGGAGGTTCCCGAACCCGAAATCCTGCATCCGACGGATGCCATCATACGGCTTTCGGCCTCCTGCATCTGCGGGTCCGATCTGTGGCCGTTTCGCGGGCTGAACGACGTCACGGCGCCGATGGCCATGGGCCACGAGTACTGCGGCATTGTCGAGGAGGTCGGCAGTGCCGTGACGACGGTGCGGCCCGGCCAGTTCGTCGTCGGCTCGTTCTGCATCTCGGACAACACCTGCCCGCACTGTCGCTTCGGCTTCCAGTCGTCGTGCGAGAAGCGCGAGTTCATGACCGGAGCGCAGGCGCCGCTGGCGCGTGTGCCGCTCGCCGACGGAACCCTCGTCGCGACGACTTCGCTTCCGGCGGACGATCTGATTCCGAGCCTGCTCGCCACCTCCGACGTGCTCGGCACCGGCTGGTATGCGGCCGATGCGGCGCGGGTCCAGCCCGGGTCGACGGTCGCCGTGGTGGGCGACGGGGCAGTCGGGCTGATGGGCGTCCTCGCTGCCGAGCAGATGGGCGCCGGCCGCATCATCGCGATGAGCCGTCACAAGGCGCGGCAGGATCTCGCCCTCGGATACGGGGCGACCGACATCGTCTCGGAGCGCGGCGAGGCCGGCGTGGCGCGGATCAAGGAGCTGACCGCCGGCGTCGGAGCCGACTCGGTCCTTGAATGCGTCGGCACCAAGGAGTCGATGGCGCAGGCCATCCGGTGCGCCCGGCCCGGCGCCATGATCGGCTATGTCGGGGTGCCGCATGGCGTCGAGCTCGACGGGCAGTCGCTGTTCTTCGCCCAGGTCGGCATGCTGGGCGGCCCCGCCCCGGTGCGCCGCTTTCTGCCGCACCTGCTCGATCTGGTACTTCAGCGCAAGATCAATCCCGGCAAGGTCTTCGACCTCGAGCTTCCGCTCGCCGATGTCGCCGAGGGTTATCGGGCCATGGATGAGCGCCGCGCCATTAAGACGCTGCTTCGGGTTTGAATCGATTCCGCAGAGACGGTCGCCGATCGGCGGCCGTCTCCGATCACATCGTGTAACCTCGAGCTGCTCGCAACCAGACCGGCTCCGCCGCGGGATTGGCACGAAACAGAAACAGATTGTTATCCGCGGTTATGGATTCGACAAACCAGGGCGCGCAGCTCCGCTCCCCATGACCCAGGGCTGGTGGGTCAACTCTTTGCATCGGCCGACGCCTCTGGTGACGACGCCCCCAGCCCCTCGACCTCGACGGAGACCTCGTGAATGAAGCTGTGGCCCTTGGCGACGCGGCGGCCGAGGGCGTCGACGAAGGCCTGGTAGCGTTCGGTGCCGGTGGCTTTCGCGGCCGTCCATGCGGCATCGGGGATCGGTGGGGTGGCGGTTAGCCAGAACCTCACGAACAGGCCAACGGCCTCGCTCGAGATCGCGACATCGCGCGTCAGCCGCTCGATCTGCCGGCTGAGGCGGTCGAGCCGGCGCGCGAATGCCGCCTCGCGGCGGTCCTCTGCGTCCGGCGACAGGAACGAGGCGACCGCAGCCTCGACGACCAGGGATTTCGACAGGTTCCGACGGGCCGCGAGGTCGGCGACCTTCTGCAGGAGTTCCGCCTCGAAATACACGTTCATGCGCGTCTTCATGCAACGCTCCTTCAAAGATCGATGCCGTCGTTCGGGTCCATCGCGGCCTGCCGGGCCGCTCCGCGCATGCGTTGCCCGAGTCCATCGGTCGGCGGCGGGACGTCGTCCACGTCGTCGTCGATCAGATCGAACTCGCGCCTCGCTGGCGGCGTCTCGGGGACGATCGCCTCGTGCTCGGGCAGCTCCGGCTCGCGGCGGATGCCGGCATTGTCCGGGTCGCTCGCTCGGGTGAGAGACCCGGCGGCCGAACCGGTCGCGGCAGGAGACGATGGGATCGGGTCACGGGAGCCCGTCCAGTCGTCGACCTGTGCTCGGGGTCGGCCGCCGGGACCACCTTCCCCGGCCGAAGCCGAGGGAGGCGGCAGCAATCGCGCCGTAAGGCGTCTGTCCTCGTAGTAGCGAGCCTTCTTGGCGCGGATCGGGGGCAGGCCGGAGACGAGAACGAGCCCGTCGGTGGCCGGCAGCTGCATGACTTCACCGGGAGTGAGCAGAGCCCGGGCGGTTTCCTGGCGGCTCACCATGAGATGCCCGAGCCAGGGCGAGAGGCGGTGGCCGGCATAGTTCTTCATGGCGCGCAGCTCGGTCGCCTGGCCGAGCGCGTCGGAGACACGCCGTGCGGTCCGCTCATCGTTGGTCGCGAACGCCACCCGCACATGGCAGTTGTCGAGGATCGCGTTGTTCGGCCCGTAGGCCTTCTCGATCTGATTGAGCGACTGCGCGATTAGGAAGCTCGTGAGGCCGTAACCGGCCATGAAGGCGAGCGCCGACTCGAAGAAGTCGAGCCGACCGAGCGCCGGGAACTCGTCGAGCATCAGGAGGAGCCGGTGCCGGCGCCCCTTGGGGTCGAGCTCCTCGGTCAGCCGCCGGCCGATCTGATTGAGGACGAGGCGCACCAGCGGCTTGGTCCGGCTGATATCGGAGGGCGGCACGACCAGATAGAGCGTCGCCGGGCGCTCGCCGTCGACGAGGTCGGCGATCCGCCAGTCGGAGCGGCACGTCACGGCGGCGACCACCGGATCGCGGTAGAGGCCGAGGAAGCTCATTGCGGTCGAGAGCACGCCCGAGCGCTCGTTCTCGCTCTTGTTCAGAAGCTCGCGGGCGGCCGACGCGATCACCGGATGCGGGCGGTCCCCGAGATGGGGCGTCACCATCATGGCCCGCAGCGTCAGCTCGATCGGGCGGCGCGGGTCGGACAGGAAGGTTGCGACGCCGGCCAACGTCTTGTCGGGCTCGGCATAGAGGACGTGCAGGATCGCGCCGACGAGGAGCGAGTGGCTGGTCTTCTCCCAGTGGTTCCGCCGTTCGAGCGCCCCTTCGGGATCGACCAGGATGTCGGCGACGTTCTGGACGTCGCGCACCTCGGCGTCGCCGCGCCGGACCTCGAGCAGCGGGTTGTAGGCGGCGCTCGCCGGATTGGTCGGGTCGAACACGTGGACCCGGCCGAAGGTCGCGCGCCATCCGGCGGTCAGGCGGACATTCTCGCCCTTGATGTCGTGGACGATGGCGCTGCCCGGCCAGGTCAAGAGCGTCGGCACGACGAGGCCGACGCCTTTGCCGGAGCGGGTCGGCGCGAAGCAGAGCACGTGCTCGGGTCCATCGTGTCGGAGGTAGGCGCCGCCGAGCCGGCCGAGCACGACGCCGTTCTCGCCGAGCAGTCCGGCGGTCCGGACCTCCCGCTCGGTCGCCCACCGGGCCGAGCCGTAGGTGGCGGCCTCTTTCTCCTCACGGGCGCGCCACACCGACATCCCGACCGCAATGGCGATCGCGAGGAAGCCGCCGGAGGAGGCGATGACGGCTCCCTCGAGGAAGATCTTCGGGGCATAGGCGTCGAACCGGAACCACCACAGAAAGAACGCGGGCGGCGGATAGAGCGGAACACCGAAAGCCTCGGCCCAGGGCTGGCCGAGCTGGGGCTGATAGGCGAGCCGCCAGGCGGTCCACTGCGTCGCGCCCCAGGTCGCGGCGAGCACGATCAGCGAGACGACGAGGACCTGGCCCCAGAGGATCTTTGTCGCAGACACGCTTGGTTCCTCAGCCGTGATGCTACGACTAGACGAGCGTGGTCGACGGCCTGCAACGGGCCGCATGGCGTCGTCGCACCGTGGCGAAGGCGGTCGTGCAATGACCGGGGTCGCGAGAGCGGCGTGGGAACGAGATCGATCCGAGAGGCGACCGGCTCACGAGGCCGAAGCAGCGATCAGATGCCGAGGCCGCGCTGTCGGCCGAGCGTCCAGTCGACGCCTCCGGCTCGGACGAGACCGGAGACCGGCCGCCCGATGTGCGGCTCGAGCGACGGCCGCCACGGTACAAGCGAGAAGCCGAGCCCATCGTCGATCATGGCGAACCTACCCGAGGCGAGGGTCAGGCGCTGGCGATAGACGCCAGCGACGGACTCGCCCTCGGCCGGCGTGCGATGAGCCAGTCCGGTCTCGGCGGTGATCCGCGCCGCTGCGGCATCGAGGTCACGCCGCCGCAGCGTTGCGAGGAGATCGCGGGCGAACACGACGCGGCTGCCCTGGCGACGCGCGAGCCCCTCCCCGACCAGATGGTCGACGCGCCGGTCGAGCGCGTCGCGCACCTCGCGGCCGAAGCCGCCCTCGGACAGCGCCGCCTTGTCGCGCACCAGGAGCTGGTGGTCGAGCCAAGTCGCGCCAATCGCCGTCACTTGGGCGTCGAGCGTCAGGTCGGACCGCACGCTCAGGATCCGATTTACCCTGGTCCCGGTTTCGGCCTGCAAGTGCCGCACGGCCGCGATCCCGCCGACCGGCGGGGCATGCTCCAGCCGGTCGAGGTCGGGAAAGAGGACATGGTGGAGCCGGCCGTCGACGCCGTCGATCACGGCATAGGCTTCGCTGCCGAGCTCGTCGTGCAGGCCCTTGGCTATAAGGCGCCCCGTCATCGTCGGGCGGTCCGTCTGGTCGTGGATCACGTAGTCGCCGATCGGGCGTTCGATCCCCCGCTCCGCGGCGGCACGATGCATGGCCTCGATGATGTCGCGGCGGGCGCCGAGGTCGCGAAGCGTGCGCTCGGCATCCGGAACGACGGACCAACGGGCAGCCCCCTCGGGCCGGGCGAGTCCCATCTGTTCCAGGCGCTGCAGCCGGCCGATCATCCGCCGGCGGATCTCCGGATCGGTCCCGCTCCCGGCCGACATCCGCAGATCGATCAGCCCGGCTTCGTCGGCGTGACGCCGGATGGCGGTATCGAGCCGGGTCCATCGGTCCGCGCCGACGTCGCGGTCGAGCGATGCCCACAGGTCCCGCTCGGTCTTGGGGCCGAGCTCGATCGTGACGAGGTGCTCGGCGCGCTCCCGCATCCCGCGCGTGATGTAGTCCCGGCTGATGACGAGGTCGCGGCCGTCCTCGGCCCGACCTCGCACCAGAAGATGGACGTGGGGGTTGTCGGTGTTCCAGTGCTCGACCGCGACCCAGTCGAGCCGCGTGCCGAGATCGCGCTCCATGTCGCCGAGGAGGTCGCGCGTGAAGGCCTTCAGGTCGGTCAAGTCGGCCGCCTCTTCCGGACTGACGATGAAGCGGAAGTGGTGGCGGTCGCCTGCGCACCGCTCGACGAAGCTCTTCTCGTCGGTGTCGCCGCCGGCGTTGAACATTTGTGCCTTCTCGCCGTCCCGGCCGACACCCTCGCGCCGGAGATAGGCGACATGGGCGGAGAGCGGCGCCGCCCGGAACACCTGGCCGCGGTGGCGCATGATGCGCGCCTTGACCAGGACCCGCCGCGTCGGGTCGAGAAGCCGGCGTCCACCGAACGCCACGCCGCGGCCGCGCCCGAAGGTCGAACATCCCGGCGACGGCGACTGGCCCGGTCGTGAACCCTTGCCGACATGCCCCGCCTTCTGCGCGGCGGCGAGGACCTGGCCGACGAATGTCTTGGGTCTCGCGCGGACACCGCGATCGCGGATCCGGCCCGGCCTGACGCGCAGATCGTCGGAACGACGATCCTTGGTCATCGGCGCCGCTTCGGCTGCTCGGTGCCGCCAATGCCCTTGTGACGGTTCGTGAATCTCCATGCAGCGGCACGCCGACCGACCGATGGCACCGCCGATCGCCGAGCCTCCGCAAGGGCTTGGCGAGACCGGCGTGCCGCGCCTTTAATCTTGCAATCCTTCGGTCGTGGCGTCCTCACTCCTGCCCTCCCGCATTCTTCACGACAGGCTGCGATCAGATTCCGACAGTCCCCGATCGACGATCAGGGCTCCCGCCGTGACGAGCGAGCGACGAACAGACCATCGGCCGGCGGATCGTCGGCGCGTGGTTTGACGTTCGGATTGCTATTCCGCTGCAGGGAACCGGCTGCTGAAACGGTGACAGATCGTCGCTCGGACGGGTTGCCGGACGACGCCCGGGGCACCGGGAACAGGCCACTGCTCCACCCGCGCTCGCGGTCGTCGGCAACCGATAATGACCGGGACGAAGGGACGTCAGATGCGGGCGCTTCGAGGTCGAGCACCACGTCGCGGAATTCGAGCCCCGTGTCACCCGGCATGTCGAAATCCGGCGCGTCACCATTGGCGACTGACGCTCGCACGGCGGCCGCAAACCTCGTATCGGGGCGCTCCCAGGATCCGTGATAGGCTGCAAAAGCACACGAGGTCGGGTCGACGTCCGTGCGCCCGTTCGCCTCGCACCGCGTCCGGAGTTGGACGATCTGGCGCGCTGCGGTCGCGACGTTCGGACAAGGCAGAAACGTCAGCATGGTCACGACTGACGGCGTCACGGACAGACCAGCAAGGCCGACCCGGACTGTAGCGGTAGCGGGGACGGCGCGTGCTTCGGCCACGACGTCCCGCACCTTTCGAAAGACGCGCGGCTTGGCTTCGCCCGGCACCGTGAAGGACCACGGCTCGCCACCGGACTGATGCCAGACGAGCGCATGCATCACCTTCGGGTCCACGCCGATCGCGCACAAGGCCACCAACGTCACGAGGTCCATGGAAGATCACTCGGATGATGCGGGCGAGCGGCTGCACGGGATACGCCGCGTGCGGTCGGGACGACGCGGCGCGCCAACTCTGGCGGAGGAGTCCGCGTGTATCATTCCTCCGACACCCAGACCGGGATCGCACGCCCGACGACACTGCTGACCGGCAGAGGTCCGAAATAGCGGCCGTCGAACGACAGCGGCTCGTCCCAGTTCATCAGGAAGACCTCGCCGTGGCGAAGGACACGACAGCCGTCCCAGCTCGCCAGTGGTCGCCCCTGCCGGTCGCGTTCGAGCGCTTGTCCCATAGCGAGTCCGTCGACCGCGATCTCGAGCCCGGTCCGGCAAACCGTCTGTCCCGACAGAGCGAGCACACGCTTGATCAACGGGATGCCCGCCGGGAGAACGCCGCGATCGGCGAGCTCTCTGGCAAGCTGCTCCGGCGGCATGGCGACCACGAGGTCGGTGACGGCGAGCTTGCGCGCCGGCTCGACGGCGTAGAGCCCGGTCGGGACGCTCGCCGACACGTTCCAGACGAAGGACGGGCGGGGCTTTGGCCCGAGCGTCGAAAGGACCACGATCGCCGCCGTCGCGGTCGTGGCGATGATCGAGAGCCGACCGCTCATGGCTGCACTCTCCGGCGATGGAGCCAGGCCTTGTGCTGGT
>NZ_JBEOMB010000054.1:0-7128 GCF_046000175.1 Rhodoplanes sp. SY1 | reverse complement strand
GCATCGGCTCGTCCGGCGGCGGCGGCAGCACGACGACCACAACGACGACGACCTACACCTATTATGCGAACTTCGCCGTGGGCCTGTGCGAGGGACCGATCGGGCGCGTCGGCCGAGTCTGGGCGGACGGCGAGGTGCTCGATCTCACGACGGTCACGATGCGGATCCATCGCGGCGACGAGGGGCAGCCGGCCGATCCGCTGATCGTCGCGCGGCAGGGTGGGACCGGAACGCCGGCCTATCGCGGACTCGCCTATGTGGTGTTCGAGCGCCTGCCGCTCGCGCCCTACGGCAATCGTATCCCGCAGCTCGCCTTCGAGCTGCTGCGGCCGGTCGGCGCCCTCGAGCGCATGGTGCGGGCCGTGACCTTGATCCCGGGCACCACCGAGTTCGGCTACGCGCCGTCGACCGTGGTGCAGCTCCTCGGGCCGGGTCGCACCGGCGCCGAGAACCGACACGTCGCCGTGGCCGCGTCCGATGTCGAGGCGGCGCTCGACGAACTCCAGGCGACGTGCCCGAACCTCGCCGAGGTCGCCGTGGTGGTGGCCTGGTTCGGCTCCGATCTGCGCGCCGGCCATTGCGAGATCCGGCCGGGCGTCGATTCCGCCGTCAAGGAGACGCATCCGCTCGTCTGGTCGGTCGCCGGCGTCGTTCGCGCGAACGCCCATCTCGTCTCGCAGATCGACGGGCGCCCGGCGTTCGGCGGCACGCCGTCCGACCAGGCGGTGCGCGACCTGATCGCCGCGCTGAAGACGCGCGGCTTGAAGGTGACGCTCTATCCGTTCGTGATGATGGACGTGCCGGCCGGCAGCGGCCGGCCCGATCCGTGGACCGGCGCCGCGTCGCAGCCGGCCTATCCGTGGCGCGGCCGCATCACCTGCGACCCGGCGCCGGGCCGCCCCGGCACGGCGGACGGCAGCATCTCGGCACAGGCGCAGGTCGACGTCTTCTTCGGCATCGGTAATCCCGGCGGATCGCGCTATCGCGACATGGTGCTGCACTACGCGGCGCTCGCCGCGTCGGCTGGCGGCATCGACGGATTCCTGATCGGCTCCGAGCTCGTCGGATTGACGCGGGTGCGTAGCGCCTCCGGCGTCTACCCGGCCGTGAACGCGCTCGTCGCGCTCGCCGCCGAGGTGAAGGCGATCCTCGGCGCCGGCACGGCCGTCACCTACGGGGCGGACTGGACCGAGTACGGCGCCCACGTGGTCGACGCGGCCGCGACCGAGGTGCGCTTCCCGCTCGATCCGTTGTGGGCGTCGCCGGCGATCGACGCGATCGGCATCGACCACTATGCGCCGCTCGCCGACTGGCGCGACACCGCCGACCATCTCGACCGGGCGCTCACCGACGACATCCACGACCGCGCGTATCTCGCCGGCAATCTGCGCCGCGGCGAGGCGTTCGACTGGTATTACGCGAGCGCAGCCGACCGCACGGCGCAGGTCCGCTCACCGATCACCGACGAGCCCGGCGAGCCATGGATGTATCGTCAGAAGGACATCTGGAGCTTCTGGTCCAATCCTCATCACGAGCGCGTCGGCGGCGTGCGGCTGCCGACCCCCACCGCCTGGGTGCCGAGGTCGAAGCCGATTCGCCTCACCGAGGTCGACTGTCCGGCGGTCGACAAGGGCGCCAACCAGCCGAGCGTGTTTCCCGACCCGAAATCCTCCGAGAGCGGCCTGCCGTGGTTCTCCACCGGACGCCGTGACGACCTGATCCAGCGCCGCCATCTCGAGGCGGTGCTGACGACGTTCGATCCGGCGCACGGCGCGACCTCCGAGAGCAACCCGATCTCGCCCGTCTATGGCGGCCGCATGGTCGATCCGGCCACCGTCACGCTGTGGACCTGGGACGCAAGGCCGTGGCCGGTGTTCCCGGCCGCGACCGACGTGTGGAGCGACGGCCCCAACTGGGAGACCGGCCACTGGCTCACCGGCCGGCTCGGCGGCTGCCCGCTCGACGGGCTCGTCGCCGCCATGCTGGCCGACGCCGGCGTGACGGGCTGCGACCCGCGCCGGCTCGGCGACGGGCCGGCCGGTGCCGTGATCGACCGGCCGATGACGCCGCGCGCCGCGATGGAGCCGCTGGCCGCCGCCTTCGCGTTCGACGCCGTGGCGGACGGCCCGACCCTGGTGTTCCGACCGCGCGGCGGGCCGCCGGTCGCCGAGATCGACGAGGACGATCTCGTCCAGCCGGAGGAGGGGGCGCCGGCCCGGCTGGTGCGGGCGCAGGAGACCGAGCTGCCGGCCGCCGTCGCGCTCGGCTTCAGCGACGTCGACGCCGACTACCGGCGCGCCGCCGTGCCGTCGCGCCGGCTGGTCGGCGCCGCGCGCCGCCTCCTACAGGCCGACCTCGCCGTCGTGATGGACCGGGCCGAGGCGGAGCGCCGCGCCGAGATCCGCCTCCAGGATCTGTGGGCGTCGCGCGAGACCGCGACCTTCGCGCTGCCGCCGTCGCGGCTCGCGCTGCTGCCCGGCGACGTGATCGGCCTCACGGTCGCGGGCCGCCGGCGGCTGTTCGAGATCCGCGAGATCGTCGACGCACACAGCCGCACCGTCACGGCGCAGTCGACCGATCCGGAGGTGTTCGCGTTGCCGCTCGCGAGCCGCGTGCCGACGACGCCGGTGCTCCCCGCCGCGGTCGGCCCCGCCGCGGTCGTCGGGCTCGACCTGCCGAGCCTGCCGGGGGATCCCGACACGGTGCTGGCCCGCATCGCCGTGTCGGCTGCGCCGTGGCCCGGCGCGCTCGCCGTGTGGCGCTCGTTCGACGGCGAGAGCTTCGAGCGGATCGCCACCGCGACCGTGCCGGCCGTGATGGGCGAGACGCTCGATCCGGTGCCGGCCGGTCCGCCGTGGCGCATCGACCGGCATACCGTCTTCCGGGTGCGGCTGGTGACCGGAGGGCTCGCCGCGATCACCGACGCGGCGCTCCTGGCGGGCGGCAACGCGGCCGTGCTGGCCGCGCCGGACGGCGGCTGCGAGGTGATCCAGTTCGCCGCCGCCGAGCTGGTCGCGGCGGGCACCTGGCGCGTGTCGCGGCTGCTGCGCGGCCAGGCCGGCAGCGAGCACGCGATCCGGCCGCTCGCGGCCGGCGCGACCTTCGTCAAGCTCGACGACGTTCTGCGGACGGTCGCGCGCGGTCCCGACATGATCGGCCGTACCATGACTCTGCGGGTCGTCGCCGCGAGCCGCTCCCACGACGACGCCAGCGCCGTCGTGATCACGATCACGCCGCGGCCCACCATGCTGCAGCCGCTCGCCCCGGTGCATGTCCGCGGCCGGCGGAGCGCCGCCGGGGTCACCATCACGCTCGTCCGCCGCACCCGCCGCGACGGCGACTCCTGGGACGTCGCCGAGGTGCCGCTCGGGGAAAGCGCCGAGGCCTACGAGGTCGACATCCTGAGCGGCGGCGCGGTGGTGCGCACGCTCGCCGCCACCGCGCCGTCGGTGCTCTACGCGGCCGCCGACGAGATCGCCGATTTCGGCGTCGCGCAGGCGAGCCTCGCGGTGCGGGTCGTCCAGCTCTCCGCGACGGCCGGCCGCGGCGTCGCCGCGACCGCCGTGCTCGCCGTCTGATCAACCCGAATCTCTCCGGACATCGCCATGACCGAGACGCTCCATCTCGGGCTGCCGCTGATCGCGGCCGCCCAGGCCCAGAAGCACGTCACCCACAATCAGCCGATTTCAGCCCTAAGTTCCTGTTGTGGCACACTTATTGAGTGGCGCGTGAGGGCATTACAGGGCAAAAAAGTGCAATGCCGTCAATGAGGGGGCAACGAGTCGTCGCCAAACACGCGCCAGACACCAACAGTCAAGCGGGATCGCCCGCGCACGGTGCGGACAATTTTTCAAGCGGTGATTTGTGGGGACGGCGATCTTCCCTGTGGATTGCTCGACACAAATCACTTTTGGCGCGCTATATGGGACTCCGTGCAACAACACGGACAACCCCCATGGCTGACGGGTGCAGGAAGTGCCTTATTAAGAGCTTCAGAAACTGGTACGAAGGCGAGTACGTACCGTACGAGAATGATCCGCTGAGTCCAATCATCATGCTTGGCGGTCGCGTGAAGCGACATTGGACTTCCCGTTTAGTTCACTGGATGATTGAGTTTTATAAAGCCGAGTGGAAGTGGGTGATCTACACCACATTGACCATTTGCGGTCTTTGGATTGCCTACCTGAAGCTGTAACGAAAAGCGCCATTTAAGTGGCGCCATCGGATACTCCCTGTTAAAGTCCAGGGAATCATCAAACTTGGCGGACGGTGAAGTCCCAAAGACCATCATAGACGGCCAGCCGCACTCCGGTGACAGGTTTCATAATGCGCTCTCCCCCAGATTTGGAGTGATACCCAAGGGGGCTGTCAAACCAGTCAGCGGAACCGTCTTCGATAAGGGATTGGTCATCAAGAGTGATTTGCACTTTGGCGCCAAGGGCCGCAGCTATTCCGCTGTTTATAAAAGCTACGGTAATGTCTTTCGACGGATCGACAATAAATGAAAGGCTTAGCTGGTGTATTGATTTTTCAGATTGGCTATCTGCGACTCTGAAGAAATTGAGAATTTGGTTATCATTTGCATCCATGGCTGTTTCCTTTTGTTATAATTATCCCAACCACCGAATAAATATTCCTACAAAATAATCTTCCTGTCAATAAAATCCCAAGCACCTCATCACGGGATAAGTGCTTCTGGCAAAAAATTTATACGCGCCAAAAACATGCCAGTGGATAACTTAAATACCTGATTCAGTTAGGTGAATCACTTAACAGCGCGTAGCCCACAACGAGGCGTTGCACCGGCTCGACGCGCTGGTGATGCTCGCGGTCGTCGACCGCGATCTCGCCGCGCCGCCGGCCTCGCCCGCCGCGGGCTATCGTTATCTGGTCAAGGCGGCCGGCAGCGGCGCCTTCGCCGGGCACGACAATGCGATCGCGCACTTCGTCGACGGCGGCTGGGAGTTTCACGACCCGGCGATCGGCTGGCTGTGCTGGATCGCCGACGAGGGCGTGCTGGTCGCCTGGACCGGCGCGGCCTGGCAGGCGGTCGGCGGCGGCGGGGGCGAAGGCGGGGGCGGCATCGACGCGCTGCAGAACCTGACGCGGCTCGGGCTCGGCACCGCGGCGGACGCGACCAACCCGTTCGCCGCCAAGCTGAACAACGCGCTGTGGGTCGCTCGCTCGGTCGCCGAGGGCGGCACCGGCGACCTGCGCTACAAGCTCTCCAAGGAGAGCGCGGCCAAGACGCTGTCGCTCCTGTTCCAGACCGCCTATTCGGGGCGCGCCGAGATCGGGCTCGCCGGCGACGACGATCTGCGCGTCAAGGTCTCGCCGGACGGCACGACCTGGCACGACGCGCTGGCGGTCGACGCCGCCTCCGGCGCGACCCGCATCGCCGCCGGCCTCGCACTCGCCGGCACGGTCTCGCCGAGTGCGATCGACGTCGACCAGAACGACTACGCCCCCGCCGGGCTCGCGGCCGCGGCCGTGATGCGGCTCGCCGGCACGACGGCGCGCACCCTCACGGGCCTCGCCGGCGGCAGCGCCGGCCGCGTGCTGATGCTGCACAATGTCGGGACCGCGCCGATCGTCCTGAAGGACGAGAGCCTGTCGTCGGCGGCCGACAACCGGTTCGCCCTGCCGGGCGATCTCTCCATCGCGGCCGATGCGGTCGCGCTGCTGCAGTACGATTCGGCCGCCCAACGCTGGCGGGCCCTGGCAGGAGGCACCGGCGGCGACGGTGGGACGGCCGTGGTGGCGCCGCTCGCCCAATGCCGCCTCGCCAAGAGCGGGGCCAGCATCCTGCTGTCGCGTCACGGCGGACGCCATCTGTTCATCGGCGGGACCAACGAGGTCGTCCCGGTCGACGGCGTCTCGCTGGCCGCGTCGGGGCTTTCGGCCGGGACGCTCTACTACGTTTACGCCGCGATGGTCGCGGGCACGATGACGCTGGAAGCCTCGACCACGGCGCCGGCCGTCGACGCCACCTTCGGCCACATGATCAAGAGCGGCGACGCGAGCCGCTCGCTGGTCGGCATGGCCCGCCCGGTCGCCGGCCCGGCCTTCGCCGACACGCCGACGCAACGGCTGGTGCGGAGCTTCTTCAACCGCCGTCGCCTGCACGGCCAGAACGGCTTCACGACGAACCGCACCCGCGCCTCGACCACGATCGCCGAGGTGAACACCGAGATCCGCATCGAGCTCCTGGTGTGGAGCGACGAGACGGTCCGCGCCTGGCTGAATCCGCTCGTCTTCGCGGACACCGTCCTCTACGCGGACGTGCGCAGCTATCTGGCCGTCGACGGCACGGCCGAGGACGCCATCGCCTACGGCCAGGCCTGGAGCGGCGCGCAGGCCACCATGCCGGGCGGCATCGGCCTCGAACGCGCGGGTCTCGCCGAGGGCTATCACTACCTGACGGTGCTGGGGAACAGCGGGTCCGGATCGACGGCGACGTGGGTCGGCGCCGCCCCGGGCGCGGCGCGCACGACGCTGTGGTGCGGGCTCGGGTGAGCGTGACGACGGGGCCTCTCGCGCCTCGACGTGCCGGCGCGATGGCGTGCGGCTTTTGCTGATCGTCTAACCGAGGACGTTTCCATGGCACAGGAGAACTACGCGCGCTGCCTCGCCAACACGCTGCGCGAGGAAGGCGGCTTCACCGACCATCCGCGCGATCCCGGCGGGCCGACCATGCGGGGGATCATCCAGCGCGAGTACAGCCGCTGGCGCGCCGCGCACGGGCTGCCGGACCGCAGCGTCCGCTTCATCACCGAGGCGGAGCTGCAGGACATCTACGCCGGCAACTACTGGCGGCCGATGCTCGGTCACGCCTGGCCGAAGGGGCCGGACCAGATCGTGTTCGACATCGCCGTGAACTCCGGCACCGGCGCGGCGCCCAAGATCATGGCCCATGCGCTCGGCACCGCGGAGCGGTCGCCGGCCGCGCTGGCGCGGCTCGCGGCGGCGAGCGCCGACCAGATCGGGATCGTCAAGCGCGCCTGCGCCCGGCGGGCGAGCTTCTATCGGGCGCTGCGCACCTTCCCGGTGTTCGGTCGCGGCTGGCTCGCCCGCAACGCCCGCATGGAGGCGATCGGCGTGCGGATGGTTCTCGAGGCGCAGGCGGGC
>NZ_JBEOMB010000053.1:0-98318 GCF_046000175.1 Rhodoplanes sp. SY1 | reverse complement strand
CCCTCACCCGTCTCGCCGCTGCGCGGCGAGCCACCCTCTCCCCGCACGCGGGGAGAGGGAGAACTGGCGCCGTGCCCCATCATGATCCGTTCGTCCACCCTCGGTCAGTTCATCCGCTCAGTTCTTCGGCCGCAGGTCGATGCCGACCCGCTTGTTGACGAACTGCAGCGTGTAGGAGCGGCGGAAGTCGACGGTGGGCTTGGTGACGCCGGCCTTCACCATGGCGGCGAAGAAGCCCGCCATGCGGGCGTCCGTCATGGCGCCGATGCCGAGCGACAGCGCATCGCCCGAATCGACGATGCCGCGGTCGCGCAGCTGGCGGCGCGCGTAGTCGAGCAGGTCGTCGCTCATGTCCGGGTTCTGCTTGCGGATCAGCGCATTGCCGGCGCTCGGGTCGCCGTACAGATAGGTGTACCAGCCGACGATCGAGGCATCGACGAAGCGCTGCACCAGCCCGGGCTTGCCCTCGATCAGGTCGCGCCGCGTCTCGATCAGGGTCGAGTAGCTGGTGAAGCCCTGGTCGGCGAGCAGGAACACCAATGGGCGGATGCGGCTCTGCCTCTCGATCACGAACGGCTCGGAGGTGACGTAGCCCTGCATGGCACTGCGCGTGTCGGCCAGAAACGGCTGGGCGTTCGACGTGTAGGGCTTCACCTGCGCGTCGCTGAAGCCGTAGTCGGCCTTGAGCCACTGGAAGTAGCTCGCCATGCCCTCCTTGGAGACGAACAGGTTGAGCCGCTTGAGGTCGGCGAAGCGCTGGACCGCGCCCGGATGGGCGATCAGCACCTGGGGATCCTTCTGGAAGATCGCCGCGACCGCGACGGTCGGGATGCCCTGCTCGACCGCGTCGAACGACTGCAGCGTGTTGGCGCTCATGTAGAAGTCGAGCTTGCCGACCGGCAGCAGCATGCGGTTGTTGGCGTTGGGACCGCCCGGCACGATGGTGACGTCGAGCCCGTAGCGCCGATAGGTGCCGTCGGCGAGCGCCTGGTAGAAGCCGCCGTGCTCGGCCTGGGCGACCCAGTTGGTGCCGAACGCCACCTTGTCGAGCGCGCCGCCGGCGCCCTGGGCGTTCGCCGGCGCGGCGAGCGGGCCGGCGAGCAGCGCCAGCGCGGCGAGCGCCGCGACCAGCCGGGCGAGCGTGCCGGACCAGCGCCGGAATGGACTTGCGAACCGCATCGTTTCGTCCTCTGTAGGGGCGATCGTCTGCCCCCGTCACCACGGGCCGCCACCGTGACCGGCCGGCCGTCTCTGTCGCGCCGCACGTTGTCGCGCCGAAATCCTACCGTCACGTCGAGAGTTCTACGACAATGCTGCCGAAACGACACTGGGGCGACATGACCTGGGAGGATTTCGCCTCCGGGGACACGGCGCGCTGGATCGCCGTCCTGCCGGTCGCCGCCACAGAGCAGCACGGACCGCATCTGCCGGTAGCGACCGACACCCTGATCGCGCAAGCGCATCTCGATCGCGTCGCGGCCCTGGTCCCGGACGACCTGCCGGCGACCCTGCTGCCCGTCCAGGCGATCGGCCACTCGTCCGAGCACCTCGCCTTCCCGGGCACGCTGACGCTCTCCCCCGAGACGGCGATCCGGGCCTGGACCGAGATCGGCGAGAGCGTGTTTCGCGCCGGCGTGCGGAAGCTCGTGATCGTCACCAGCCACGGCGGCAACGTGCAGGCGATCGACATCGTCGCCCGCGAGCTGCGCGCGAGCCTCGGCATGCTGGTCGTCACCACCCACTGGCATCGCTTCGGCTATCCGGACGGGCTGTTCACGCCGCACGAGCAGCACCACGGCATCCACGCGGGCGACATCGAGACCTCGCTCGTGCTGGCGCACCGGCCGCAGGCGGTGCGGATGGAGAAGGCCGAGAACGCCGAGTCGGTCTCGGTCGCCATGGAGCGCGAGTTCCGCTGGCTGCACCCCTATACGCCGGCGCCGTTCGGCTGGATGACCCAGGACCTCCACGAGTCCGGCGCGGTCGGCGACCCCCGCCCCGCCTCGGCCGAGAAGGGCTCCGCCGCGCTCGACCACGCGGCCCGCGGCTTCGTCGCGCTCTTGCACGAGGTCGACCGGTTCGACGTGTCGCGGTTGAAGGACGGCCCACTGGGGTGATCGGCGGCACGGCCGCGCTACTTCCAGCCAGTAGGGTGGGCAAAGCCGCGCAGCGGCGTGCCCACGCCGTCCGGTCCCGATGAGCGCGCGACCGCGTGGGCACGGCGCGTTCCGCGCCTTTGCCCACCCTACGAATCCACTGCGCCATTCCACTGCGCCATGTCCAGGGCACGCGGAGCCGAGCGGCACTACCCCTCCATCCTGGCCATGAACCACTTCAAGAGCCGCACCCAGATCTCGTCCTTGCCGACCGCGTCCTCGATGCCGTGCTCGAGATTGGGGTTGTCGTTGACCTCCATGACGACGACACCGTCCGGCGTCTCCTTCAGATCCACCCCGTAGAAGCCGTCGCCGATCGGGCGGGCGGCGCGCACCGCCGTCTCGATGACGGCGGGTGGCGCCTGGTCGAGGTCGAAGGTCTTGAAGCCGCCCTCGCGCGACGTGCCGTCGGACTTGTACTTGACGATCTGCCAGTGGCCGCGCGCCATCCGGTACTGGCAGACGAACAAGGGCTCGCCGGCCAGCACGCCGACCCGCCAGTCGAACTCGGTCGGCATGAATTTTTGCGCGAGCAGCAGGTCGGTCTCTTCCAGCAGCTCGTCGGCGACGCGCTTGAACTCCTGCGCCGTCGTCACCTTGTGGACGCCGCGGGAGAACGAGCCGTCCGGGATCTTCACCACCAGCGGCAGGCCGAGCTCGTCGATCGCCCGCTCGAGGTCGGCCGGCTCGGAGACGATCCGGGTCGGCGGCATCGCCACCCGGTTCTGGCCGAGCAGCTCCATGAGAAAGACCTTGTTGGTGCAGCGGATCATCGAGATCGGGTCGTCGATGACCGGCATCCCCTCCTGCACGGCGCGGCGGGCGAACCGGTAGGTGTGATTGTCGATCGAGGTGGTCTCGCGGATGAACAGCCCGTCGTACTCGGCGAGCTCGGCGAGCTGGCGCCGGCCGATCGGCTCGACGTCGACCGAGTGGCGCTCGGCGATGCGGGCGAAGTGCCGGATCGTCGAGGCCGACGAGGGCGGCATCTTCTCGTTGGGATCGTACAGCACCGCGAGATCGAACTTCGCGGTGGTGCGCGCCTTCGGGCTGCGCCAATCGCGCCTGGTGTGCTGATGGAGGGCGTCGCGGAAGAACGCCGCCTCGCCATTGGCGAGCCGCGTCGCGTTGCGCATGCGGATGCGGTCGATCGACAGCCAGACGGCGCCGGTGTCGACCGTCACCTCGAGGGCCGGGCAGCGGAACCAGTCGAACAGCAGCCGGCCGAACGCCTCGAAGCGCGCGTCGCGCACGATGCCGTCCCGCACGGCGTTGCCGCGCACCAGCCCGAAGCAGACGAACAGCTTCAGCTCGCCCTCCGGCTGGAACTCGGCCTTTCGGGCACACCGGTTGAGGGAGTCCTCCAGCTCGGGGAGCGCGTGCTCGTAGAGCTTCGCCTCGCGCAGCTCCAGCATGGTCTCGACGGTCGGCACCACCCGGTGGCCGCGCGCCTCGGCGAGCAGCGAGGCGTAGTAGCCCTTCGACTGGTACGCATACGAGCGCGACAGGTTGATCAGCTTCGGTCGCGCCGCCGCGAACAGCCGCGGGCGCGCCAGGTACTCGCTCGTGGTGATCACCTTGTGCGGCGTGTCGGCATTGGGAAAGTCGCGGGGCTGGTCGACCAGGATGACCCAGCCGGTCATGTGAGAGGCCCTTTCCGAGCGATGATCGTGCGTCCCGAGAACGCCGCGCGCCGGCTTCGTACCGATCCGCTTCGTACCGATCCGCTCCGTGTCGATCCGCTCCGTGTCGATCCGCTTCGTGTCGATCCGCTTCGTGTCGTCCGGATGACGCCATCGAGCTTGTCGGGGCGAATCATGGTGACGCGAAAGCCCACCGTGGTCCGATCACGAAGTTGTCAGAGGAGAGCGCCCCGCTCTCTCGGGCCTCAGGCGCCCAGCGCCTTCTCGAAGCGCAGCGCGTCGCCCTGGTCCTCGTAATAGGCGACGTGGCGGCCGAACTGCGTGAAGCCGGCCCGGCGATACCTCTCGATCGCCCGCGCGTTGGTCTCGTGCACCTCGAGCCGGATCGCCCGGCAGCCACGGGCGCGGGCCTCCGCCTCGGCGGCGGCGAGCAGCGCCGGGCCGAGCCCGTGCCCGCGTGCCGCCGGATCGACGGCGAGCGAGTAGAGCCGGCCGACCGTGCATCTCCTGCGGGTCAGCACCACGGTGGCGCCGGCGACGCGGCCCTGGTGCTCGGCGATCAGAACGGCGGCGCTCGGCGAGGCGAGCAGGCTGCGGATGCTCCGCCGCGACATGCAGTCGGTGACGAACACGGCCTCCTCCAGCGCGGTCAGCGCATCGAGGTCGGCCGCGACGGCGCGGCGCACGCGCGGCGCCGTCGCCGCAGGATCACCCGCCGACGATGCGGTCGCGGATGGCGCGTTCGGCATCACGGACGCCTCGAACGGCGCGCGGGGCGGCGCCGCACGATTGCGGGAACCGGAATATGTCGCCATGGTGCTCGGGATGCAGGTGCTCGGGATGCAGGTGCTCGAGATGCAGGTGCTCGGGGGTACGGGGGTCCAGTGGCTCGCTCTTAGCCGGCTCGCGGAACTGACGCCTGCCGCACGTGTGCGGCGAAACTCGCACCGCAGGTCGCGCATGCGGGGCTCGCACGCAGACCTGCCCGCCGCGCCCGTGGCGTTGCCGGAACCGCCGGCCGTCGCCATCTTGGGCGAGAACAGGAACGCATGCTGATGTCACTGGCGCTCGAAAGCAAGACCTCGCCGACCACTCCGGCCGGTCCCGGTGCCGCACCGGGTATGGCACCCGGGGCCGCTCCCGTCCACGTCGTGCTCGACATCACCGGCATGACCTGCGCGGCCTGCGCCGGCCGCGTCGAGAACGCCTTGAAGCGCGTGCCCGGCGTCGCGAGCGCGACCGTCAACCTCGCGCTGGAGCGCGCCGACGTCGACGCCACGCAGGGTATCACCGCGGCGCAGCTCGCCGCCGCGGTGGAACGCACCGGCTTCGGCGCGCATCCGCGTCCGCCCTCCGCGGCCGAGCGCCGCCGCGAGGAGGATCTCCGCGAAGCGGAGCGGGTCGCGGCGGAGCGCCGTCAGCTTCTGCTGCTCGTCTTCTCGGCGGCGCTGACGCTGCCGCTGGTGCTGCCGATGGTGGCGGCGCCGTTCGGCTGGCATCTGCATCTCGATCCGTGGATCGAGCTCATGCTCGCGACGCCCGTGCAGGTGCTGGTCGGCGCGCGCTTCTACGTCGCCGCCTGGAAGGCGGTGCGGGCCTTCTCGGGCAACATGGATCTCCTGGTCGCGCTCGGCACCACGGCGGCCTATGCGTTCAGCCTCTACATGGTGCTCGACCGCGGCGCGGCCGCGAGCGGCCATCTCTATTTCGAGGGCGCCGCCGCCGTGATCACGCTCGTCGTCTTCGGCAAGTGGCTGGAGGCGCGCGCCAAGCGCGGCACGACGGCCGCCATCCGGGCCCTGATGACGCTGCGGCCCGAGCGCGCCCATGTGCTGCGCGACGGCGCCGAGATCGATATCGGCGTCGACGACCTGCGCCCCGGCGAGCACGTCGTGGTGCGACCCGGCGAGCGCATCCCGGTCGACGGCACCATCGTCGACGGCGAGAGCGAGGCCGACGAATCGCTGATCACGGGCGAGAGCGTGCCGGTGGTGAAGCGACAGGGCGACAAGGTGACGGCCGGCGCGCTCAACGGCGCCGGCCGGCTGATCGTGTCGGCGGTCGCGGTCGGCGAGGACACGACGCTCGCCCGCATCATCCGCATGGTGGAGAACGCCCAGTCCGGCAAGGCGCCGGTGCAGCGCCTCGTCGACCAGGTCTCGGCCGTGTTCGTGCCGACCGTGATCGTGATCGCGATTCTCGCCTTCGCCGGCTGGCTCGTCACCGGGCACGACGTCGAGGCGGCGCTGGTCGCCGCCGTGTCGGTGCTGGTGATCGCCTGCCCGTGCGCGCTCGGGCTCGCGACGCCGGCCGCCCTGGTCGCCGGCACGGGCGCCGCCGCGAAGGCGGGGATTCTGGTCAAGGACATCGAGGCGCTGGAGCGCGCCGCCGTGGTCGACACCGTGGTGTTCGACAAGACCGGGACGCTCACCGAAGGCCGCCCGGCCCTCACCGACGTGGTGCCGATCGCCGACTCCGGCCTCGACCGGGACGCGCTGCTGCGCCTGGCCGCCGCCGTGCAGGCCGGCAGCGAGCACCCGCTGGCGAAAGCGGTGATGGCGGCCGTGCCGGGCCTGACCTTGCCGCCCGTGGAGAAATTCAAGGCGCTGGTCGGGCGCGGCGTGATCGGCACGGTGGAGGGCCGGTCGATCGCGATCGGCAATCGCGATCTGATGACGGAGCTGGCGATCGATATCGGTCCGGCCGCCGCGGCTCTGGGCAAGATCGAGGGCGAGGCCCGCACCGCCGTCGTGGTGGCGGCGGACGGCCGCGCCGTCGGCGTGCTCGGCATTGCCGACCCGGTGCGGCGCGAGGCGGCCGAGGCGGTGGCGCTGCTCGCCGCCCGCGGCATCGCGTCCCAGATGCTGACCGGCGATTCGCAGGCCGTCGCGGCCAAGGTGGCCGGCGACCTGAAGCTCGCCGCCTTCAGGGCCGGCGTGAAGCCGGCCGACAAGTCGGCGGCGCTCGACGCCCTGAAGGCCGACGGCAAGCGCGCCGCCATGGTCGGCGACGGCATCAACGACGCCCCGGCGCTTGCCGCCGCGGAGGTCGGCATCGCGCTCGGCACCGGCACCGACGTCGCCGTGGAGGCGGCGCCCGTCACGCTGATGCGGCCGGACCCGCGGCTGGTGCCGGCCGCCCTCGACATCGCCCGCCGGACGGTCCGAAAAATCCGGCAGAACCTGTTCTGGGCGTTCGTCTACAACGTGATCGGCATCCCGCTCGCCGCGGCGGGCTTCCTCACCCCGGCGCTCGCCGGCGCCGCCATGGCGATGTCATCGGTCTCGGTGGTGACCAACTCGCTGTGGCTGAAACGCTGGCGACCGGAGTTTTCGCCGCCGGCCCGTCCCGACTGACGCAGCCGTCGATTCCCTCTCCCCGCGCGCGGGGAGAGGGAACAGACGCACCGGTTGGCACCGCGCCTGTGATACTATAACGGTATCGAACCTCCGAGGCGCCATGACGCATCATCACCACGATCCCGGCCACGCCCATCCCTCGCCCCGCCTGCCGCCGTCGCTGCTGCGCGTCTCGCTCGCGGCCCGGCTCGGCGTCGTCGCCGGGGTGGCGGTCGCCGTGTGGGGGCTGGTGCTGTGGGCGATGACGTGAGGCGGCCGACGACGCCATGATCCCGCAGCTCGCCTTCCGCGACCTCACCCTCGGCTACGAGCGGCACCCCGCGATCCACCATCTCGACGGAACGGTCGAGCGCGGCGCCCTGCTCGCTGTGGTCGGGCCGAACGGCGCCGGCAAGTCGACGCTGTTCAAGGGGATCGTCGGCCTGCTGCGGCCGCTCGCCGGCAAGGTCGACCTGTGCGGCCTCGATCGCCGCGAGGTCGCCTATCTGCCGCAGGTCGCCGACATCGACCGCACCTTCCCGATCAGTGTCTACGATCTCGTCGCCATGGGCCTGTGGCGGACCTCCGGGCTGTTCGCCGGCATCGGCGCCGCGGCCCGCCACCGCATCCATCACGCGCTGGAAGCCGTCGGGCTCACCGGCTTCGAGCGGCGGCCGATCGGCAACCTCTCCGGCGGCCAGCTCCAGCGCGTGCTGTTCGCGAGGCTGCTGCTGCAGGACGCGCGGCTGATCGTGCTCGACGAGCCGTTCAACGCCATCGATGCCAAGACGTCCGCCGACCTGTTCGGCCTGGTGCGGCGCTGGCACGGCGAGGGCCGCACCATCCTGGCCGCGCTGCACGACCTCGAGATGGTCCGCACGAGCTTCCCCGAGGTGCTGCTGCTGGCGCGCGAGAAGGTCGCCTGGGGCGCCGCCGACGACGTGCTCACGCCCGCCAACCTGACGAGGGCGCGCCGCATGTGCGAGGCCTTCGACGAGGACGCCGCCGAATGCCGGGTGGCCGCGGAGTGAGGCCATGGGCGTAAGCACTCTCGGCCCGACCGCTTTTCAGTGCGGGACTGACATTCGCCCCGAATCGCTGCTGCGTGCCCCGGACAAGGCGCGTCGGGCTGCAGGCCCGATGCGCCGCAGAGCCGGGGTCCAGGGGCGGCACGACGGGCGGAGCAGGCGCTTCGCCGGATCGCCCTGGGTCCCGGTTCGCGGCGCGTCGCGCCGCGCCCGGGACACGCGGCTGGAGCGCGCCCGAGCCACCGCGACTCTCACGAAGTCGAGCGCATGTACGACCTGCTGATCGGTCCCTTTCAAGAATTCGAGTTCATGCGCCGGGCGCTGGCCGGGACGGTGGCGCTGTCGTTCGGGGCCGGGCCGGTCGGCGTCATCCTGATGCTGCGGCGCATGAGCCTGGTCGGCGACACGATGGCGCACGCGATCCTGCCCGGCGCCGCGCTCGGCTTCATGGTGGCGGGGCTCGACCTGTTCGCCATGACGCTCGGCGGCCTCGTCGCCGGCCTCACGGTGGCGCTGCTCGCCGGTGCGGTCGCGCGGGCGACCGAGCTCAAGGAGGACGCCTCGCTCGCCGCCTTCTTCCTGATGTCGCTCGCGCTCGGCGTGATCATCGTGTCGGTGCGCGGCAACAACGTCGACTTGCTCAACTTCCTGTTCGGCAGCGTGCTGGCGCTCGACGACCCGACCTTGCTCCTGATGGCGTCGATCGCGACGCTGTCGCTCGTCGTGCTGGCGATCATCTGGCGGCCGCTGGTGCTCGACTGCGTCGACCCTGGCTTCCTGCGCTCGGTCAGCCGGGCCGGCACGCCGGCCTACATCGCGTTCCTGACGCTGCTGGTGCTAAATCTGGTCGGCGGCTTCCACGCGCTCGGCACGCTCCTGTCGGTCGGCATCGTGATCATTCCGGCGACGGTCGGTCGCTTCTGGGCGCGCGACATCACCGGCATGATCGCGGTCGCGGTCGCGACCGGCGTGATGTCGGGCTATGTCGGGCTCCTGGTGTCGTTCCACAGCGGCGCGCCTGCCGGCCCGTCCATCATCCTGGTGGCGGCGGCCGTCTACGTGGCCTCGGTGCTGTTCGGCCCGGTCGGCGGCGTGCTGACCCGCCTGCTGCCGCGCCGCCATCTCGAGGCCTGAGGGGACAGCTGCGGCGCCGGCGGCACGTCTTCGGCATGGTCAAGCCGCAGTCACTCCTATACCGTGCAGACCGTGGCCGATCCGGCCGGAATCCGCAGGAGGTCGCGCGATGCTGTCCCACGAGGAACTGCGGGTGCGCGCCGTCGCGACGCTCGCGACCGAGCGCGGCGGGGTCGAGGCCGACGTGCTCGACAGCTTCGTCGACGTCTATGTGGCCCGCGTCGTGCCGCGGTCGGGCGGCGCCCCGCTGCCGGCCGACGAGGCCGGGATCACCGAGGCGGCGCTCGGCGCCAAGGCGATGACGGCGATCCCGCGCGACGCCGAAGGGCCGCTGTTCGCCGACCGCTGGGAGGCGCTCGCCTTCGTCCTGACGATGCTGATGGAGCAGCGCGGCGTCTTCACCTGGCTCGATTGGGCGCAGGCGCTCGGCACCGAGATCCGCAGCACCCGCACGGCCGGGCGCACCGACGGCTATTTCGAGAGCTGGCTCGCCGCGCTGGAGCGGGTGATCGGTGACAAGGGCATCGCCGACCGCGGGACGCTCGACCAGTATCGGCAGGCCTGGAATCGCGCCGCGGCGCGCACGCCGGCCGGGACCGAGGTGTCGCTGCGGCCCGAGGACTTCGCCTGATGCGGATCGGCCTCGTCGCCCTGGTCGTCGCGGCCTGCGGCATCGGCACGGCCCTGGCGGAGGCGCCGGCGCGGCGAAGCGATGCGGGCTCGCCGGTGTGGCCGTGGTGTGCCGAGTACAGCATGGACGGCGCGGTGACGAACTGCGGCTTCGCCACCCGGGCGCAGTGCATGGCGGCCGTCTCGGGAAACGGCGGCGGATGCTATCGCAACCCGTTCGCGCCATCGCCGCGGACCGATACGCCGCCGCCGCGCAGCACCGTCAGATCATCCGCTCGGTGACCATGTAGCCGGCCAGCAGCGCGACCCCGAACAGCAGCACGCCACACGCCGCCGCCACCTCGACTCCACGCAGGAAAAGCGCGCCGCGGCCCTCGCGATGGGCGGCGAAGCGCGTCGCCAACGCCTTGGCGCCGACCGCGATCGTGGCGATCACGGCCACCGTGATGGCGGTGCCGAGGCCCATCGCGAAGGTGGCGCCGACGCCGGCCCAGAACAGGCCCTGGGCGAGCGCGAAGACCAGCACCAGGATGGCGCCCGAGCACGGCCGCAGCCCGACCGCGACGATGGCGGCGAGCCCGCGCGACCAGCCGCCCGGACCGGCGAGGTCCTTTGGATCGGGCCCGTGCGAGCAGCCACAGTCCGGCCCGTGCACGTGGTCGGCATGCGCGTGGTCGTGATGAGAATGGTCGTGCGCGTGATCCTGGTGCGCATGGTCGTGCGCCCCGGCGCTCTTCACCGCCGCGTCGTGACGATGCGCCGCCGCGGCCGGAGCACGGGCGTGATCATGGTCATGGCCATGGTGATGATGATCATGGTGATGATCGTGGCCGCAGCCGCAGGCCGCGCCATGCTCGTGATCATGTCCGTGAGGCACATGCTCGTGATCATGATGAGCATGGTCGTGACGCCCGCGCGCGTGGTCGTGATGCGCATGGCCGGCATGGACGAGGCCGGCCAGCGCCGGCTCGCGCGTCGAAGCCGTCGCCGGCACCGAACTGGCCGGGACCGGACCGGCCGGCGCCAGGGCCGGGCTCGCCACCGGCGCGACGGCTCGCTCGGCCCGCAGCGCGGCGAGCGCAGCCAGAAAACCGCGGCCCTTGACCCACACCAGCCGGGCGCCGACCAGCGCGATCAGCGCGTAGCTGACGATCTCGATCCAGCGCACCGCCTCGTTCATGGTCTTGGCCGTGGCGTTGAGGGCGATCGCGGCGATCGCCACCACGGCGACCGCGACCACGGCCTGCAGGAACGCCGAGGCGAAGGAGAGGATCACGCCGCGCGTCCAGGTCTCCTCGTTGGCGATCATGTAGGAGGAGATCACCGCCTTGCCGTGGCCGGGGCCGGCGGCATGGAAGATGCCGTAGAGGAACGATACGCCGAGGAGGCTCCAGACCGCGGTGCCGTCCTGCTTGGCGGCGCGCACCAGCCCGGAGAGCGAGCGGTAGAAGCGCGCCTGCTCGGCGAGGATCCAGCCGACGATGCCGTCGGCGGCCGGCGCCGGCGGCGGCGAGGGCGGCCGCGGCACGCCGAACGGCGAGGCGCCCTGCGCCAGCGCCGGATCGGCTCCGGCGGACAGCGCGATCATCAGTCCGGACAGGCCGGCGAGGACGAGCCCCGCGGTCAGCAGCGTGCGCGGGCGCATCGTCGACCTCGACATGAGCTTCGACACGATCATGGGCAGCGGACCGAGACCGTGTTGGCGAAGAGCTGGCCGAACTTGGCGTTCTCTTGGGTGAAGTCGGCCTCGCCGAGCCTCTTCAGCTTGGCCTCCGTCTCGGCGTCGTTCGGCTTCTTGATCGCCACCTTGCAGGTGCCGGGCGAGTTCTTCAGCACGAACGGGTCGGCGCCGTCGGCGAACGAGAAGTCGACGAAGTAGGCCGGGTCGTAGACCTCGAGATCGATGCCCTTGGCCTTCGCGGGCGCCTTCAGGGGCAGCGTGAAGTGCAGGGTCAGCATCTCGTTCTTGTATTCGAGCCAGTAGTCGGTCGGGTCGGTGAAGGGCGAGGTCTTGCCGTCGAGCTTGGCGTAGGTGAAGAAGTCGTACTCCTTCAGCGACGTGACGTTCACCTCGGCGAGGTCCTTCAGCTCCTCGCGGGTGAACACGCCCTTCTGCTTCGACTCGAGCCCCTGCACCGCATAGGTCGAGAACATGTCGTCGAACGTCCAGGCGTGCCGGATGCCCGTGATGGTGCCGTCCGGGGCGTAGACCAGCTCGCTCTTCATCACCACCCACACATGCGGGTGGGCGTGGGCGGCGCCGGGCACGATCAGGCAGACGGCCAGCGCGAGCAGCACGGCGAGGCCGCGCAGCCTTGCGGTCGAAAGATGGGTCATGCGGGGGCCCTCGGCGTCCGCGGCGACGGCGGAATCGTCGCGCGACGTGATGAGACCATAGTGGCGAGTGGGGCGGAAGGAAGGCTTAACGGGGCCTTACGGGGCGGCGTGCTTGCCCCGACCTCGTGCCCCGGACGGGCCGGCCCGGCTCGCCGGGGCGGTCCGAGCCGGGGCCCAGTGACGTTCGCTTCGGTTCCGAGCCCTGGGTCCCGGGTCACGACGCATCGCTGCGCGCTGCGCCGGCCCGGGACACGAGGCCGGCGACGCAGCCCGGCTCACACCCCGGCCGCGCCGCCGTCCGCGCGCGGGTCGTGGGCGCCCTCGATCGTGCCGTCGGGATGCATCACGACGGCGCCGGCATGGCCCATCGTCACCGAATATGGCTCGGGCACCAGCTCCACCTCGTGGCCGGCGGAGAGGAGCTGGTCGACCAGGCGATCGGGGAAGCGCGGCTCGAGCCGGAGGTTGTCGCGGGCCGCCCCCCAGGTGCGGCCGAGCAGCCAGCGCGGCGCGTCGAGCGCCTCGGCGAGGCCCTGGCGGAACAGCACGTGGCGGCTGAACACGGCGGCCTGGGTCTGCGGCTGGCCGTCGCCCCCCATGGTGCCGTAGGCCATCACCCGGCCGTCCTTCAGCACCGCCAGCGCGGGGTTGAGGGTGTGGAACGGCTTTCGCCCGGGCGCGAGGGCACGCAGGGCCTTAGGGTCGAGCGAGAAGCTGGCGCCGCGGTTCTGCATCAGCACGCCGGTCCGCGGCAGCACGCAGCCGGAGCCGAACTCCCAGTAGATCGACTGGATGTAGGAGACGACCAGGCCGCTGGCGTCCGCCGCGCCCATCCAGACGGTGTCGCCCTTGTCGCCCTTGTGCGGCCACGGCGCCGCGCGCCGCATGTCGATCTTCGCCGCCTCGGCGTCGAGCCGCTTCGGGTCGAGCAGCGTGTCGAGCGGCACCGGCAGCCGGTCGGGGTCGGTGACGACGCGGTCGCGGATGACGAAGGCCCGCTTGGTCGCCTCGACCAGGCCGTGGACGTGGTCGAAGCCTTCGGCCTCGGCCACCCGCAGCCGGTCGAACAGCGCCATGATGATCAGCGACGCCAAACCTTGCGTCGGCGGCGGCGCGTTGTGGACGGTGCCGACCGAGATCCTGGTCGACAGCGGCGCCGCCGCGTAGGCGCGCTGCGCCGCCAGATCGGCGCGCGTCACCGGGCTGCCGATGCGGTCGAGATCGGCGGCGATCTCGCGGCCGACGTCGCCGCGATAGAAGTCGTCGAGCCCGGCCTGGGCGAGATGGTCGAGCGTCGCGGCGAGCGCCGTCTGCCGCATCGTCGCGCCCGGCTCCGGCGGCTTGCCGTCGGCCAAAAACACCTCGGCGAAGCCGGGGGATTTTGTGAGGTCGGCCAGATGCGTCGTCGTAAGGGCGTGCTGGCTGGCGCTGACGACGTAGCCGTCGCGGGCCGCCTTGACGGCGGGGGCGAGCAGCACGGCGAGCGGCACCTTGCCGCCCAGCGGCGTGCGGCCGCCGAGCGCCTTGGCGGCCTCCAGCGCCAGCGCCCAGCCCGACACGGCACCCGGCACGGTCAGGGCCGCGAGTGGCCCGCGGGTCGGGATCGCCTCGTGCTCACGATAGAGTTCGATGCGGGCGTCGGCGCCGGCCGGCCCGGGCGCCATCAGGGCGCGAACCTTCCCGCCCGGCTCGTGGACGAGCCAGAACCCGTCGCCGCCCACATGGGTCATGTGCGGATAGACGGCGGCGATCATGGCCGCCATGGCGACCATGGCTTCGAGCGCGTTGCCGCCCTCGGCCAGCACGGCGCGTCCCGCCTCGGCGGCGGCATGATGGGGAGCGGCGGCGACGCCGCGGCGATGTCCGGCGGTGTGGAGGGTCATGAAGGCTCGGGCGAACGGTCGGCGCGGCACCGACGACGAGTGAGGACGGAGATCGAGATTAAGCACGGCATCCCGCGCCCGCTCGTCCCCGCGCAGGCGGGGACCCAGGGGCGACGAGGCAGAGCAATACTGGATTCCCGCTTTCGCGGGAATGAGCGGAGTCTTGGTCGGCGACTAAGCCGCCGCGACCAGCCCGCGCTTCTTCAGGAGGGCGTCGGCTTCGGGCAGGCGGCCCCGGAAGGCGACGTAGGCGTCGGCCGGGTCGCGGGCGCCGCCGGCGGCGTAGACGAAGTCCTTCAGCTTCTTCGCGACGGCGGGGTCGAACACGTCGCCGGTCTCCTCGAAGGCCGCGAAGGCGTCGGCGTCGAGCACCTCCGACCACATGTAGCTGTAATAGGCCGCCGCGTAGCCGCCGCCCGAGAACACATGGGTGAAATGCGGGGTGCGGTGCCGCATGACGATCTCGTCGGGCATGCCGATCCGCGCCAGCGCGTCGCGCTCGAAGGCCTTCGGGTCGACGTCGGCGGCCGCTTCCGGCGACAGCACGTGCAGGTCGAGATCGACCAGCGCCGAGGCCACGTACTCCACCGTGGCAAACCCCTGCCCGAACGTGCGGGCGCGGGCGAGCCGCGCGATCAACGCGTCCGGCATCGGCTCGCCCGTCACGGCGTGGCGGGCGAAGCGCTTCAGCACCGTCTCGTGCTGCATCCAGTGCTCGTAGAGCTGCGACGGCAGCTCGACGAAGTCGGTGGCGACGCTGGTGCCCGAGATGGTCGGATAGGTCACGTCGGAGAGCAGGCCGTGCAGGGCGTGGCCGAACTCGTGGAACAGCGTGCGGGCGTCGTCGAAGGAGAGGAGCGCCGGCTCGCCGGGGGCCGGCTTGGCGAAGTTCATCACGTTGACGATCAGCGGCAGCACCGCCCCGTCGAGCTTCTCCTGCTTGCGCAGCGACGTCATCCAGGCGCCCGACCGCTTGCTGCTGCGGGCGAAATAGTCGCCGAAGAACAGGCCGACCGTCGCCCCGCCCGGCCCCGTCACCTCCCACACCCGCACGTCGGGGTGCCACACCGGCACGTCCTTGCGCTCGGCGAAGCCGAGCCCGAACAGCCTGCCGGCGGTGTCGAAGGCGGCGGTGATCATCTGCTCCAGCGGCAGATAGGGGCGCACCTCCTCCTCGTCGATGCCGTAGCGCGCCTTGCGCAGCTTCTCCGCATAGAAGCGCCAGTCCCAGGCGGCGAGCGGGGCGTTGCCGCCCTCGGCCCGAATCATCTCCTGCATGGCGTCGCGGTCGGCGAGGGCGCGCGCCCGCGCCGGCGTCCACACGCGGTCGAGCAGCGCCCGCACCGCGTCCGGCGTCTTCGCCATCGCGTCCTCCAGGCGGAACGCCGCGAAGCTGTCGTAGCCGAGCAGCCGCGCGCGCTCGGCGCGCAGCCGCACCGTCTCGGCGATCACGGCGGAGTTGTCGGTCGGCCCGCCCGATTCGCCGCGCGCCGCCCAGGCCTTGAAGGCCTGCTCGCGCAAGTCCCGCCGCTCGGCCGACCGCAAAAAGCCCTCGACGCTGGAGCGGGCGAGCGTGATGGCGTACTTGCCCGGGTGGCCGCGCTCGGCCGCCGCCGCCTTCGCCTCCTCGCGGGCCGAGGCGGAGAGGCCGGCGAGATCCGCCTCGCTGTCCAGCACCATCACGAAGGACTGCTCGTCGGCCAGCACGTTCTGGCTGAACGTGGTGCCGAGCGTCGCCAGCCGCGTCGTGATCTCGGCGAGCCGTGCCTTGGCGGCGGCGTCGAGCCCGGCGCCCGAGCGGCGGAACGTGATGCGGTAGCGCTCCAGCACCCGGGCGTCCTCGGGCGCCAGGCCTGTGCCGTCGCCGAGCGCGACGATGCGGGCCCACAGCCGGCCGTCGGTGCGGATCGCGTTGGCATGGGCGGCGAGCCGCGGCGACAGGCTGCGCTCGAGCTTCAGAAGCGCGTCGTTGGTGTGCGCCCCGGCGAGCACGTGGAACACCGCCGAGACCTTGCTCAGCGCCCGGCCGCTGCGCTCCAGCGCCGCGATCGTGTTGGCGAAGGTCGGGGACGCGGGATCGGTCGCGACCGCCTCGATCTCGGCCCGGTGGGCGGCGAGCGCCGCGTCGAAGGCCGGCTCGAAATGCTCCGGCCGGATTGTCTCGAAGGGCGGCGTCTCGAACGGGGTGGTCCAGGCGGTGTCGAAGGGATTGCTGCCGGGGGCGCTCGCGGACGATTGAACAGCCATGGATTACCGCCTGGTTTAGGATTTGCGGACCGGGAGACGGTCGGCACGCGCCGGCCGCCGTGGAGGGCAGACCCGCCGACGGCGATCCCGACGCCGCGGCCGACCATCGAGGACCACATGCGCAATATAGTGCTGGGCAGCCTCGCCGCCATCGCTCTCGGATTGCTGATCGTCCCGTCCGCCACGGCGGCGCCCGCCGACGCGGCGGCCGTCCGGTCCGCCGCCAGGTCGGCCTCGATCGTGCACGAGGTGCCGTGCGCGATGCGCCGCGTCTGCAACCGGCGCGGTTGCTGGACCCGCCGCGTCTGCTGGTGACCTGCGGCCGGCGGCCGACTTGACCCGGGCAGGCTTTCGTGGAGAGTCCGCCCGGCCAAGCTCTCGAGGATCCGCCCGTGCTCGACACCGTCTCCAAGCCCGTCTCCCGCCGCATCGCCTGGTCGAACGTGACGACCGTGCTCGGCGCCGCGCTGCTGATCGGGGCCGAGGTGTTCGGCGCCGCCTTCGCGGGCGGCTGGGCGGTGGCAAACCTGCTCGGGCTCGGCGACTACGGCGCCTGGGGCCTTCAGGGCCTGCTGATGCTCGCCGGCGTCGCCGTGATGGTGCAGTTCGTGCGCAGCGCCGCCAAGGTCGAGCCGTTCACGACCCGCGGCTGAGCGCCGCGAAGCCGGCCGCACGTCGCGAAGCGGGCCGCCCGCCCCATCGAGACGGCGGCGAATCGGGCCTGTTGCGGCCCGGACACGCTTCGTTAAATCTCGACGAACTTTCCTGAAAAAATTGTCGGCCGAGAAGGCCTTCCGGGTGCGGATACGTCTTGCACCCCCGGGTCAAATCACTTAAGTGACCCTTGCCCAATTTCGCACGTGCCTGTGGCCGTGTGTCGATCGGTGGGCATCCGGACAAGAGGCCGGACAGCCGCCCGGAGCGAGATCGGTACGATCGCAAGATCGCCGGTTGTTGAAGCTCCGAACACTTGATCGACAGCCGGAGGCGAAACCGGCGCACCCCGTCCTCAGCGGGGGACGCGGCTTAAAGCAACGACGGAGCGGGCTTTTTTGGTCCTGTCGGCCTTCCACAGCCGATCAGGGCGCCGAAGAGGCTTGTTCATCATTGCCGGGCGTGCGGATCGGGGCCTCCCCTTTCCAATCCAAGGCAGCACGGACGGTCGAAGAGCCGTTCACGATTCACGCGTCCCCATCGCGCGTGGTCGTGGAGGCATCTCCGCCCGCACCCACCATAACGATGGCCTTCGCCGGCCGTCGCGTAGCCTGCTGGGGAGAGCGCCATGACCGAGCGCATCCGCGAGTTTCTGCGCCGTCGCCGCGAGGACGGTCCGTGCCTCGTCGTCGACCTCGACGTCGTGCGCGAGAACTATCTCGCCTTCGCCCATGCCCTTCCGGACACCCGGGTGTTCTACGCCGTGAAGGCGAACCCGGCCCCGGAGGTGCTGTCGCTCCTGGCCTCGCTCGGCTCGTGCTTCGACACCGCGTCGGTGCCGGAGATCGAGATGGCGCTCGCCGCCGGCGCGTCGCCGGACCGGGTGTCGTTCGGCAACACGATCAAGAAGGAGCGTGACATCGCGCGCGCCTATGCGCTCGGCGTCCGCATGTTCGCGGTCGACTGCAAGGCCGAGGTCGAGAAGATCGCCCGCGTCGCGCCCGGCGCCCGCGTCTACTGCCGGTTCCTGTACGACTGCGCCGGCGCCGAGTGGCCGCTGTCGCGGAAGTTCGGTTGCGATCCGGAGATGGCCGTGGACGTGCTCGAGCACGCCCACCGGCTCGGGCTCGAGGCCTATGGCGTGTCGTTCCATGTCGGCTCGCAGCAGCGCAACGTCCGCTCGTGGGACCGCGCGCTGAAGTCGGCCGGGGCGATCTTCCGGGGCTGCGCCGAGCGCGGCATCACGCTCTCGATGGTCAACATGGGCGGCGGCTTCCCCACCAAGTACCTGAAGAAGGTGCCCGTGGTGGAGAGCTACGGCCGGGCGATTTTCCGGGCGCTGTGCAAGCACTTCGGCAACGCGATTCCGGAGACGATCATCGAGCCGGGCCGCGGCATGGTCGGCAATGCCGGCGTGATCGAGGCCGAGGTCGTGCTGGTCTCGACCAAGAGCGAGAAGGACGAGCTGCGCTGGGTCTATCTGGACATCGGCAAGTTCGGCGGCCTCGCCGAGACCATGGACGAGGCGATCCGCTACCCGATCCGCACGCCGCGCGACGGCGACCGCGTGTCGGACTGCGTGCTCGCCGGCCCGACCTGCGATTCGGCCGACGTGATGTACGAGAAGAACCCGTACCCGCTGCCGGTGAGCCTGGAGATCGGCGACAAGCTGCTGATCGAAGGGACCGGGGCGTACACGTCGACCTACTCGGCGGTGGCGTTCAACGGCTTCGAGCCGCTGAAGACCTACCACATCTGAGGGCCCCACCCTCCGAGTCGTCATGCCCGGGCTCGTCCCGGGCATCCACGCGCAACGTCCGTCTCACCCGAAAACGTGGATGGCCGGGACAAGCCCGGCCATGACGGTCTGCGTTTTGCCGATCCCTGCCCGGAACCTTGGCCGGGCGCGCTTTCAGTGGCGGGGGATACTGCCATGATCACGATTCGTCCCGAGCGGCCGGCCGACGTGCCGGCCCGCGAGGCGCTGCTCGACCGGGCGATGGGCCCGTGCCGCTTCACCAAGGGCTCCGAGCGGCTGCGCGCCGGCAACGCGCCGGCCGCGGGCCTCGCCTTGGTCGCAGTCGACACCGGCGCGGATGGGCGCGAGCGGCTCGTCGGCACGGTGCGGCTGTGGCCCGTGGCGGCCGGTGGCCGCGACGCGCTGCTGCTCGGCCCGCTCGCCGTCGATCCGGCCCGCCAGAGCGAAGGCATCGGCGCCGCGCTGATGCGCCGGGCGCTCGCCGTCGCGGCGCAGCGCGGCCACGCCGCCGTGCTGCTGGTCGGCGACGCGCCGTATTACGCGCGCTTCGGCTTCTCGGCGGCGGCGACCGGCGGCCTGACCATGCCGAACGGTCGCGAGCCGCGGCTGCTCGCCCGCGAGCTCGCACACGGGGCGCTCGACGGCGCTGCCGGTCCGGTGACTCAGCGGCCGCTGTCCGGGGCCGCGAGGAGGGCGGTTCGCCGCCTCGGCATGACCCCGGCCCTGACCGGCCCGGCCGAGGCCGGTGCAGCCCTGCCCCGCGCGGCTTGATCTTTGCCGTCGTTTGTCGTTCACGAGGGCGCGTCATTTTGCGGCGCGCACCTCACCTCCCCCCGGTCGGGCGGGTGACGCCCGCGCCGCCGTCCCCTCTTCCATCCACGTCTGCTTCGGAGCACCCGCAATGAAAGATTGGCCCGTGCACGCCCGAATCGACGGACCGATCGTCATGATCGGGTTCGGCTCGATCGGGAAGGGAACCCTGCCGCTGATCGAGCGGCACTTCCAGTTCGACAAGTCGCGCTTCGTGGTGATCGACCCGAGCGACGCCGACCGCCGGCTGCTCGACGAGCGCGGCATCCGCTTCGTCCACGAGGCGATCACCAAGGACAACTATCGTGAGCTGCTGCCGCCGCTGCTGACCAAGGGCGAAGGCCGCGGCTTCTGCGTGAACCTGTCGGTCGACACCTCGTCGGTCGCCATCATGGAGCTGGCCCGCGAGCTCGGCTGCTTCTACATCGACACGGTCGCCGAGCCGTGGCCCGGCTTCTACTTCGACAAGTCGGCCAGCACCGCGGCGCGCTCCAACTACATGCTGCGCGAGGCCGTGCTGGAGGCGCGTCGCAAGAAGCCCGGCGGCATCACGGCGGTGTCGTGCTGCGGCGCCAATCCCGGCATGGTGTCGTGGTTCGTCAAGCAGGCGCTGCTCGACATCGCCCGCGACACCGGCGTCGAGACGGTCGAACCGAAATCGCGCGAGGCGTGGGGCAAGCTCGCCCAGAAGCTCGGCGTGAAGGGCATCCACATCGCCGAGCGCGACACGCAGCGCGCCAAGCATCCCAAGCCCCAGAACGTGTTCGTCAACACCTGGTCGGTCGAGGGCTTCCTGTCCGAGGGCATGCAGCCGGCCGAGCTGGGCTTCGGGACTCACGAGACGTGGATGCCGGCGAACGGCCGCACCCACGAGGTCGGCTGCGGCGCCGCCATCTATCTGCTGCAGCCCGGCGCCAACACCCGGGTGCGCTCGTGGACCCCGACCGCGCAGGCCCAGTACGGCTTCCTGGTGACGCACAACGAGGCGATCTCGATCGCCGACTATCTGACGGTGCGGGACGGCGGCACCGTCGTCTACCGGCCGACCTGCCACTACGCCTATCACCCGGCGAACGACGCCGTGCTGTCGCTGCACGAATTGTTCGGCGCCGCCGGCAAGCGCCAGGACAAGATCCACATTCTCGACGAGAACGAGATCGTCGACGGGATCGACGAGCTCGGCGTGCTGATCTACGGCCACGCCAAGAACGCCTACTGGTACGGCTCGCAGCTCTCGATCGACGAGACCCGCGAGCTGGCGCCCTATCAGAACGCCACCGGCCTGCAGGTGACGTCCGCCGTGCTCGCCGGCATGGTGTGGGCGCTGGAGAATCCGGAGGCCGGCATCGTCGAGGCCGACGACATGGACTTCCGCCGCTGCCTCGAGGTGCAGCGGCCCTATCTCGGCCCGGTGATCGGCACCTACACGGACTGGACGCCGCTGACCGGCCGCCCCGGCCTGTTCCCGGAGGACATCGACGAGTCCGATCCCTGGCAGTTCCGGAATGTGCTGGTGGGGTGAGGAACGGCGGCCTTTCCGTCGTCATGGCCGGGCTCGTCCCGGCCATCCACGGTGAGGCGGTTGTTTGATCCGCTCGTCCCCGCGAAGGCGGGGACCCAGGGGCGACACGGCGAGCGGCCCCTGGATTCCCGCCTTCGCGGGAATGAGCGGAGCAAGTGGCGGCGCCTTCGCGCCCCTCCGCCCCCTACCCCTGCAGCCCCTGGACGATCGGCATGCGGGCGGCACGGATCGCCGGCAGCAGGCCGCCGATCAGGCCGACGATCAGGGCGAGCGCGACGCCCTGCCCGATCAGCGCGGGCGTCAGCTGGAAGCTGAACACGATCTGGGTGAAGCTCGCGCCCAGCGTCGCCGCCGAGAAGCCGTCGAAGATCAGGAAGGTCGCGACCGCGCCGATCACGCCGCCCACGCCGGCGAGCAAGAGCGACTCGACCAGCGTGCCGACGAAGGCCGGGAAGCCGCCGAACCCGATGGCACGCAGCGTCGCGATCTCGACCGAGCGCGAGGCGACCGACGAGTACATGGTGTTGAGCGCGCCGGCGAGCGCCCCGAACGCCATCGCGATGGCGAGCGGCCAGCCGAGCTTCTGGATCAGATCGGAGGTCTGCGAGGACTGCTCCGAGAAGTAGTCCTTCTCGGACTTCACGTCGAGCTTCAGGCGCGGATCGCCGTCGTTATAAGCTTTCAGCGCCGCGAGCGCCCCAGGGTCGGTGAGCCGGGCGCGAAGAATCTGGAACGTGTTGGGGCGGTTGAACAGGCTCTGCACGACCGGCAGGTCGGCCCAGATCTCCGACTCGAAGACGCTGCCCTCGGCCTCGAACACGCCGACCACGGTCCACTGGCTGGTGCCGAACTTCACGGTGCGGCCGAGCTCGAAGCCGGAGAACTCGCGCAGCAGGCTCTTGCCCACCACGACCTCGTTGCGGCCGGGCTCGAACATCCGTCCCTCGACCAGGCGGATGCCTTTGCGGATCGCCGCGCCGCTCTCGCCGATGCCGCGCAGCGGCAGGTTCGCCTTGGTGCCGGTGGTGCGCTTGATGCCGTCGACGACGAGATACAGCTCGGCCGAGGTGAGCGGCTTGCCCTGCGGATCGCGGGCGATGCCGGGCGCGTCCTCGAGCAGCCGCACCTGATCGCGGGCGATCACGCTGTTCAGCTCGGCGCGGGCGCCGGCGCGCAGCACGATGGCGATGTCGTCGGCGCCGGAGCTGGCGAGCGTGCGGCGGAAGCCGGCCGACATGGCGAGGAACGACAAGAGCACCATCACGACCAGCGCGACCGCGACCACGGTCGACAGCGACAGCCAGAAGCGCTGCGGGATGCTCCTCAGATTGATGGCCGTGACGGCGGCGATCTGCTTCAGCATGTCAGCCGCGCCCCATCGCTTCGACGATCTTCAGCTTGAAGGCGTTGAGGGCCGGCACCAGGCCGGTGGCGAGCCCGAGCAGGATCATGAATCCGAAGGCGGTCAGCACGATGCCGGGACTCATCGAGAGGCCGGGCACGAACATGGCGAGCGTGTTGCGCATGAAGTAGGTGAAGACGGTGGCGAGCGCGAGGCCCAGCGTTCCGCCGATCAGCGCGAGCAGCAGCGTCTCGCCGAGCACCAGGCGCAGCACGCGGGCGCCGGAGAAGCCGAGCGTCTTGAGCACGGCGATCTCGCGGGTGCGCTCGCGCACCGCCATCACCATGGTGTTGCCGACGATCATCAGGATCGTCACGAAGGCGGCCCCGACGACGAGCGTGACGATCAGGGCGACGTTGCCGAGCTGCGCCACGAAGGCCTTGTTGAAGGCCTTCTCGGTGTCGGTCGCGGTCTCCCAGGAGGAGTTGGCGAACATCGCGTCGATGGTCTTGATCACCCGGTCGTTGATGGCCGACGACTCGGTCTTGAGGATCAGCCAGCCGATCGTGTCCTTGGCGAACGAGCGGGTCTCGTCGAAATACGGGTACTGGATGAACATCAGGTTGGTGTCGGCCTGCGGCTTCGCCTTGTCGAAGATGCCGACGATGGTGACGTCCCAGGTTTGCGAGCCGTTCTTCTGCGAGAAGATGCTGGACGAGATCGGGATGCGGTCGCCGACCTTCCAGCCCCACTTGTCGGCGAGGGCGCGGCCGACCAGCGCGCCGGTGCGGTTTCGCACGAAAGCCTGCGTCATCTCCGGCGTGATCACGAAGTCACTGGAGCTGATCCGCAGATAGCTCTCGGGCTCGACCGCCATCACGATCACGAAGTTCTTCGGATCCTGATAGTAGCCGCCGAACCAGTTGGCGAAGGTGACGTCCTTGACGCCCTCCACGGCGGCGATGCGGTTGAAGTAGGCGATCGGCAGCGGCTGGGTGAAGTTGATCTTGTTGACCACCACCAGCCGGTCGGCCTCGGAGACGTCCTCGCCGGCGTTGAAGGCCCGCTCGAACGCCGCCAGCACGCCGAAGATCGCGAAGGCGATCAGGATCGAGACGATCATCAGGATCGCCCGCAGTTTCTTGCGGAACAGGTTCTTGCGGATCAGCACGAGGTCGTTCACGCCGCCAGCTCCTTCTCCTCGAAATGCCCCTTGTCGAGGTGGAGGGTGCGCTTGGCGAAGCGCGCCGCGGCGGGATCGTGCGTCACCATCACGATGGTCTTGCCGAGATCGCGGTTGAGGATCTTCAGCATGTTCAGGATCTCGTCGGCCGAGCCGCGGTCGAGGTCGCCGGTGGGCTCGTCGCAGAGCAGGAGCTTGGGGTCCGACACGATGGCGCGGGCGATGGCGACGCGCTGCTGCTGGCCACCCGACATCTCGCGCGGGTAATGCTTGGCGCGATCGGCGAGGTTGACGATCGTCAGCGCCGTCTCGACGTGGGTCCTGCGCTCCGCCTTGCCCAGCTTGGTGAGCAGGAGCGGCAGCTCGACGTTCTGGGCGGCCGAGAGCATCGGCATCAGGTTGTAGAACTGGAACACGAAGCCGATCGTCGCGGCGCGCCAGCGCGAGAGCTGGCCTTCCGACAGCGTGTCGATGCGGGAGCCGGCGACGTTCACCTCGCCCGCGTCCGGCCGGTCGATGCCGCCGACCAGGTTGAGCAACGTCGACTTGCCGGAGCCCGACGGCCCCATCACGGCGACGAAGTCGCCCTCGGGGATCGTCAGGTCGAGCCGGTCGAAGATCGTGATCGCGTCACGGCCCTTGACGAATCCCTTGCTGACACCGGCGAGACGGACGAGAGGCATGTCGGACATCGACGCAGTCGCTCCGCTGGGGAATGGATGAGGGGTCACCGCGCCGCCGCGGCACGCTCCGGGGCGGCCGCGCCGCCGGTGGCGCCGCTCGCCGCCGTGTCGTCGAGGAACGTCACCTTGACGGCCATGTCGGGCAGGATCCGCGGATCCTTCTCGCGGAAGCCGACCCGCACCTTGACGGTCGCCTTCTCGCGGTTGGCGGTCGGCACGATGGCGATCACATAGGCCGGGATCATCCAGTCCGGATAGGCATCGAGCACGGCCTGCACCGGGCCGCCCTTGTGGACGCGGCCGATGAAGGCCTCGTTGACGTCGACCTCGACCTCGAGCGAGTCCATGTCGACGATGGTGCAGATGCCCGTGCGCGTGAAGCTGCCGCCGGCCGACATCGGCGAGATCATCTCGCCCGGCTGGGCGCTGCGATCGACGACGACGCCGCCGAACGGCGCCTTGATGGTGTGCTTGTCGAGCACCTCGCCGTAGCGCCGCGCCTCCAGCCGGGCGGCGTCGAGCTGGGCCTTCGACTGGGTGAGCTGGGCGCGCAGCACGTTGACGCGCGCCTCGGTGCGGGTGAGGTCGGCCTCGGTGGCGAAGTCGCGCTTCGACAGGCTCTGGACGCGGCCGAAGATGCGCTCGGCGTCGCGCAGGTCGGCCGTGATGGCGCCGACCGCCGCCTCGGCCGCCTCGACCTTGGAGCGGGCGAGCGCCAGGTCGGTCTCGGCCAGCGTCGAGTCGATGCGAGCGACCGGCTGGCCGGCCTCCACCACCATGCCCTCCTCGACCAGCGTCTCGGTCACCTTGCCGGTGATCTCGGCCGCCACGGTCGCCTTGCGGCGCGCCACCACGTAGCCGGAGGCGGCGAGGCCGCCGGCCCGCGGCCGCGCGGCGGGAGCCGTTGACGGCGCCTGGCCGACGGTCGCCGGAGCGCCCGGCGCGGGCGTGCCGGAGGCGGGCGAGGCGGTCGTGGACGGCGCGGCCGGAGGCGCCGCACCCGTGGCGGCGGGTGTGGCCGCGGTCGACATGGCGGGCGGGCGCGCCGGCGAAGCGTCGTGCCCGAGATAGGCCACGACGCCGGCCGCCGCCGCGAGGCCGACCACGACGCCGCCAACCAGCACGGGCCACAGCCGGCGCCGCGGCGCCTCGGCCGCCGGGCTGCGGTCGATCGACAGCGACTTCAGGAGCTTCGTGCGGTCGTCCATCACCCGCTCCGAGAACCGCGCGACGCGGTCCGGCAACATCGATTTGTCAGCGAATACGTCCGGCCGGCGGCGCCGGACCTCCGATCTTAACAGTGGCCCTGAGATACGGCCGCAACCGCCCTAGCGCAACATCGTGACCCGCGGATGGTCGACTTTCGCGCGACATCCTGAATGTCGCGGGCCAAGTTGGCGGACGCAACGCCGCCGCCTCGAACGAGGCCGGCGCGAACCCGTTGTCGGAGGCACGGCGCAACCATCGTCTGGAGACCGGAATGGCTTACGAGCTCTACTACTGGCCGACCATCCAGGGGCGCGGCGAGTTCGTCCGCCTCGCCCTGGAGGAGGCCGACGCCCCCTACGACGACGTCGCTCGCGCGCCCGAGCCCGACGGCGGCGTGCCGGCCATGCTGGCCCTCATCGACGGCGACAGCGTGCCGCATCCGCCCTTCGCCCCGCCGGTCCTGCGCGCCGGGCGGCTGCTGATCGGCCAGACCGCCGCCATTCTCCTGTTCCTCGGCGACCGTCACGGACTCGCCCCGAAGACCGAGTCCGGCCGGCTGTGGGTCCACCAGATCCAGCTCACGCTGGCCGATCTCGTCGTGGAGGCGCACGACAGCCACCATCCGATCGCCTCCAGCCTCTACTACGAGGACCAGAAGAAAGAGGCGGCGCGCCGCGCCGAGAGCTTTCGAACAGAACGGATCCCGAAGTTTCTGGGCTGGTGCGAGACCGTGCTGGAGCGCAGCGGCGGCCCGTGGCTGACGGGCCGCCGGCTCACCTATGCGGACCTGTCGCTGTTCCAGGTGGTCGAAGGCCTGCGTTTCGCCTTCCCGAGAACGATGAAGCGCCAGGAGCGCAAGGCTCCACACGTCGTCGCGCTGCGCGCCGCGGTCGCGGCGCGGCCCCGCATCGCCGCCTACCTCGCCTCCGAGCGCCGCATCCCGTTCAACCAGATGGGCATCTTCCGGCGCTACCCGGAGCTCGATCCTTAGCGGGCGTCCGACGCCCACGGCACCCGCGCCACGGCGCCGGGCATCGGCTCCAGCGCCGGCTCCAGGCTCGGCACCAGGCGGCGCTTCTCGCGGCGGACCGCGGCCGCGCGGTAGACCTGCTTGGTCGCCTCGACGATGTGGACGCCGGCGAACGGCAGCGCCAGCGTCGCGCCGGTGCGCTCCCAGGCGAGGGCCGAGCGCAGGAACCAGCGCTTGCCGATCGGCGGCATGTAGAGGGCCTCGCCCCACGAGGTCGGCGTGAACGAGGATTCACGCAGCAGATGGACAATCTGGGTGCGCGAATAAGGGCGGCCGTAGCCGAACGGCGTCGTGTCCATGCGGGCCCACAGGCCGCGCCGGTTGGGGATCACCACCAGGATGCGCCCGCTCGGCGCCAGCACGCGCCACACCTCGCGCAGGAGCGACAGGCCGTCCTCGGCCATCTCCAGCGCGTGGACGAGCAGCACCCGGTCGACCGCCGCGTCGGTCAGCGGCAGGTCGTACTCCTCGACCAGGGCCGCGAGCGTCGGCCGCGCCGACGGCCAGCGCACCACGCCCTGCTGGGCCGGCATGAAGGCGAGGCAGCGCTCGGCGTGCTCGCGGAACAGGCCGAGATAGGGGGTCGGATAGCCGATCCCCAGCACCCGCTGGCCGCGGGTGTCGGCCCAGCGCGACCGGATGCCCCGGCCGACGAACCGGCGCGCCACCGTCCCGAGATGCTGGGCGTAGAAGTTTCGCAGGTCGACGACGTCGAGCGACATGGGACGGGTGACTGACTCTCGGATGACCGACTCTCGGATGACCGACTCTCGGCGGCGGACGACCGGCTTTCGCCGCGGTCCGGCGATACCGGGCCGCAGCGGGGGCGATCAAAACGCGGCGCGGGCCCGAACGCAAATCGAGATCGCCGAAACGGTGACCGATTTGCGCCGGGCCCGCCCGGAGAAGACGGGAGCGGCGCGCCGCCCCCGAGGGGTCGTCAGGTGTCGCGCCTTTAGCGCTCGATGCACATGGCGATGCCCATGCCGCCGCCGATGCACAGCGTGGCGAGGCCCTTCTTGGCGTCGCGCTTGGCCATCTCGTGCAGCAGCGTCACCAGCACGCGGGTGCCCGACGCGCCGATCGGATGGCCGAGCGCGATGGCGCCGCCGTTGACGTTGACCTTCGAGGTGTCCCAGCCGAGCTCCTTGTTGACGGCGAGCGCCTGCGCCGCGAAGGCCTCGTTGGCCTCGACCAGATCGAGGTCCTCGTGCTTCCAGCCGGCCTTCGCCAGGGCCGCGCGGGTGGCCGGGATCGGGCCCGTGCCCATGATGGCCGGGTCGACGCCGGCATGCGCCCAGGAGGCGATGCGGCCGAGGATCTTGTGGCCGCCCTTCTCGGCGTCGCTGCGGCGCATCAGCACCACCATGGCGGCGCCGTCGTTGATGCCGGACGCGTTGGCCGCCGTCACCGAGCCTTCCTTGTCGAAGGCGGGGCGCACCTTGGCCATCTGGTCGATGGTGGCGCCGTGGCGCGGGAACTCGTCGGTGTCGACGACCGTGTCACCCTTCTTGGACTTGATCGTCACCGGGACGATCTCGTCCTTGAACTTGCCGGCCTTCTGGGCCGCCTCGGCCTTGTTCTGCGAGCCGACCGCGAACTCGTCCTGCTCGGCCTTGGTGATCTGCCACTTCTTGGCGACGTTCTCGGCCGTGACGCCCATGTGGTAGCCGTGGAAGGCGTCGAACAGGCCGTCGCGCAGCATGGTGTCGACGAGCTCGAGGCCGCCCATCTTCACGCCGTTCCGCAGATAGGCGAAGTGCGGCGACAGGGTCATCGACTCCTGGCCGCCCGCCACCACGATGCCGGAGCTGCCGTCGAGGAGCTGCTGGGCGCCGAGCGCCACCGAGCGCAGGCCCGAGCCGCAGAGCTGGTTGATGCCCCAGGCCGGCGCCTCGACCGGGATGCCGGCGCCGATCGACGCTTGGCGGGCCGGGTTCTGGCCCTGACCGGCGACCAGGATCTGGCCGATGATCACCTCGGAGACGTCCTTCGCCTCGACCCCGGCGCGCTCCAGCGCGGCCTTGATGGCGATCTTGCCCAGCTCGTGGGCCGGGAGGGTGCTGAACGCACCGTTGAAGTTGCCGACCGCCGTGCGCGCCGCACCGACGATGACGATGTCGTCTGCCATGTTCGAAAGCTCCCTGGTTTCCAGAAGGACGGCCGCAGCGGCGACTCCCCGCCGTGCGCGCCGCGTGGTCTCGCGGGCCCCGTTCTCTCGCGACCTCGATTATCGGTTGTCTGCGACAGCCTCCGGACACCCCGGTACGGCCGGCGGAGAGCTTGGCACAGCGGCGCTCACCTCGACAATCGTTGATACCACCCGAACGGGTGACACCCGAACGCCGCGGCGTCGCGGCTGTCCGACCGCCCGTCGGCGGACCCTCCCCGCCGCCTGGGACGCGGGCGCACGGCGGTGCGGTGGGGCGGAGCCGGCCTCCGAGCTTTTTGCGGATGCTCACACAAAACGGTAGCCGACGCCGAAGATTTCGCCTATTTTTTGGACCCCGAGCTCAAATTGGAGCACGCGCAGAAGATCTTCCGCACCGAGATCTACAGGACGATCCTACAGGACGCGCCTACAGACATCCCAGTTGCAGAGCGACAGCGCCATGGCCAAGTCGGAAGCCCCGGTTATCATCAAGAAATACGCCAATCGGCGCCTCTACAACACCGGTACGAGCACGTACGTCACGCTCGAGGATCTCGCCGCGATGTTGAAGTCGGGCGAGGACTTCGTCGTCTACGACGCCAAGACGGGCGAGGACATCACGCGCTCCGTGCTCACCCAGATCATCTTTGAGCAGGAGGGCAAGCAGGGCCAGAACCTGCTGCCGATCGCGTTCCTGCGGCAGCTCATCCGCTTCTACGGCGACAGCATGCAGATGCTGGTGCCGCGCTATCTCGAGTCCTCGCTCGACATGTTCTCACGCGAGCAGTCGAAGTTCCGCGACCAGATGACACAGACCTGGGGCGTCGGCGGTTTCGGCACCGTGGAGGAGCAGGTGCGGCGGAACATGGAGATGTTCCAGCGCGCCTTCACGATGTTCACGCCCTTCGCGCGGCGCAGCGAGGGCGGCGAGGCGGAGCCGGCGACCGAGCGGAGCGACAAGGCCGAGGCGCAGCCCGGTGAGATCGAGGCACTGCGCCGTCAGCTCGAGGACATGCAGAAGCGGCTCGAGCGCCTCAGCGAGTCCGAGAAGGACAAGGGCGCGACGAGCTGACGCGGCCGGCGGGTCACCACTTCGCGGCCACTCTCGAACAGATCGTAGGATGGGCAAAGCTGCGCCGAAGGCGCGCCGTGCCCACGCGGTCGACTCCGGCGACAACGAGCGGAGTCCCGCGGCGTCGGTCGCATCGTCGAGCCGACACGGCGAACCGCGTGGGCACGGCGCGTTCCGCGCCTTTGCCCACCCTACTGTCCATTCTACTCGCCACTCGCTATTCGCCACTCGCTCGTCGCGACGTGATCAGCTCGCGGCGGCGCCGCAGTCCGTCACGCTCGGCCACGGCGGCTCGGCCGTGGCGAGTCCGGTCAGGCGGCCCTGCAGATACTCGCAGCCCCACGACGCGAGCAGCGCCGCCGACTCCTCGTCCTGCACCCATTCGGCGACCGTCTCCAGGCCGAGCCGGTGGGCCAGATCCAGGAACGTCTGCACGAAGGCGCGGTCGTCCTCCGAGCGCGTGATGTGCTGCACGAAGGCGCCGTCGATCTTGACGATGTCGACCCCGAGCTTGCGCAGGTTGCGGAACGACGTGTAGCCGGCGCCGAAGTCGTCGATCGCCACCCGGCAGCCGAGATCCTTCGCGCGCGCGACGAAGCCGCGGGTCTCGTCGAGATCGTGGATCGCCGCCGTCTCGGTGATCTCGATGATCAGCCGCCGCGCGAGGGCGGGCCGGCCGCGCAGGCCGGCGGCGAGCGCCTCCCACCAGTCGGGATCGCTGGTCGAGGCCGGCGACACGTTGACGCTGGCGACGAGCTGCGGCATCCGGCGCAGCGCATCGAGCACCAGCTCGAGCACGCGATGGTCGAGCAGCCGCATCAGGCCGAGCCGCTCGGCGATCGGCACGATCTCGCCGGCCGGGATCAGCGCGCCGTCGGAGCGGCGGATGCGCATCAGGCACTCGTGGAAGGCCGGCACCCGCGCCCCGGTGTGCACCACCGGCTCGAAGGCGATGTCGATGCGGCGGTCGTTGAGCGCCGTGATGATCTCGTCGGAGGTGCGCACGCTGGCGCGGCGCAGCGCGTCGCGCTCGACGTTCGGCTGGTAGCCGTGGAACGAGCCGCTGCGCTTCGCCTGGGCGGCCTCCAGCGCCTCCTTGGCGCGGGCCAGCACGTCGCGCACCGAGCGGGCGTGGCGCGGCACCGTGACGCCGCCCACCGAGGCCGTGACGGCGACCGGCCCGGCCTTGGTCTGGACGACGCCGTCGCGCACCCCGGCGAGCAGGCGCTCGGCCGCGACCTTGATGTCGTCGGGCGTGCATTGCTTGAGGATGATGCCGAACTTGTTGCCGGAGAAGCGGCCGAGATGGTCGCCGCCCCGCATGCGGGCGCGAAGCCGCTTGGCGACGGCGGCGACCACCTCGTCGGCGACCTCGTAGCCATAGGCCTCGTTGATGCGGCCGACATTGTCGATGGCGAGCAGCAGGAAGCCGCAGGAGGCGCGATACCGCACCGTCTCCTCGACGGTCGCGGCCAGCACCTCGGTCATGTGCCAACGGTTCATCTCGCCGGTGAGGTCGTCGAAGCGCGACAGATAGGCGAGCCGCTCCTCGCGGGCGCGCCGCTCGGTGATCACCCGGACGATGCCGTGGACGCGCGCCGGCTCGCCGCGCGAGCCGGCGAACCAGCGGCCGACATCCTCGACCCACAGGGGCTCGTCCGGCCGGCCGGGCAGCACCAGCGCGTACTGCACCGAGAACGGGACGCCGGGGCCGCCGTCGGCCGCGCCGGAGCGCATCACCGCGTCGAACCGGGTCTCGGCGTTGTCGGGCGCCAGCAGCCGCGCGAAGTCGCGGCCGGTCGCGATCGTGGCCGCATCGGTGAGGCCGAGCACGTCGGCGGCGTTGCCGCCCCAGCGCAGCCGGTCGGTAGCGAGGTCCCACACATATGGCACGTCGCCGATCGACATCAGGATACCGCAGGCGTCGAGGGCGCGCGGACAGTCCATCGGCGCGGTGGCGGGCAGCGACACCGGTTCGTCCGCAGTCGGATGTCCCGGTTGCGGGCAGGCGAGCGTCTCGTTTCGGGTCACGTCGGAATCGCTTCTCGGAGTGTCACTGGCCAAAAGACGGACGAGCGGCGTGGGCGTCAGCCTATCGGGAAATGGTTAAGCAAGTGCTAACATGAGCTCCGGCCGGTGAACGGGGGCGGAGGCCGTCACCGCGGTCGCGGCGCCGAACCCGCCGCCGGCACGGGCGTTGCGCTGTCGAAGGGAGCGACAGTCCCCTGTCCCGTTTCGCGACAGGACCGTTTCGCGGCAGGACCGTTTCGCAACAGGACCATGACGATGCGGCCGATCGAGAGCGTCTCGCATTTCTCCGCCGTGCTGCGCGACAACCGCCGGCGCGACGGCGACGCGCCGGCCGCGACGCCGGAGCTGCCGAGCCGCGCCCTCGTCCCGGTGACGCGCGATCCGCCGCCCCGGCCGGCCGGCCGCAGCCTCGCCGGCTTCGTCGCCCAGCTCATCGCCACCAATCGCGGCCTGCCGCAGACCCGCGAGCTGCGCCGTGCCGCCCCCGACGAGGCGCAGGCCGCCTACGGGGCGACCGGCCGCGCCGCCGTGCCCGCGTCGCCGCGCCGCCTCGCCGTCACGGCCTGACCACGGGCGCCCCCGGCCCGTCTGCCGGCGGCCTGCTTCGACCGAGTCGGAAACGGAAAAGGCCCGCCGGCGGGGGCACCGGGCGGGCCTTCGAGATCGGCCGGACACGCGGGGGCGTGGGCGGCACGCGCAAATCCCTGGCCGATCCCACCAGTCTGTCGCGGGCCGCCACCGGTCCCGGTGCGGTCCCGGGGGCGGCCGACGACGTATCTGATCACCAGCAGACCCGCTTCGAGCCGACGAACTGGCCGTAGTAGTTGTGCACCGGCACCCAGCGGCAGCCGCCCGGGCCGTAATAGCCGTAGGCGCCGTAGGGGCGGGCATAGGCCGACGAGGCGGCGGCGAGGCCGATCGCCGTGCCGGCGACGAGGCCGAGCCCGATCGCCGGGCCGAGCTTCGGCTTGGCGGCGGCTTCGCCGGTCGAGGCGGCGACGGCGCCGGCGAGCGTGACGGCGGCGAGGGCGACGGCGGCGAGCTTGGTCTTGAACGACATCGTGGTCTCTCCTTCGGCTGGGACGCGGCGGCCGCCGCGATTGTCCATGTGTCGTCGCCCCGAATTGCCGCGTTCAGGTCGACCCGGAGGCTGTGTGAGGGACCTCACACCGGCTCTGGTCAGGCCGGCCGAACCATGTAAGCTCGCCCTCGGGGGACGCGGCCCGCGAGACAAGACGACCAACACGCCGCGTGCGCCGGGGAGTCCGGGACGTCGCCGTCCCAGAACGCATCAACCGAGGAAGACACAGAATGTCGGCGAGCAGCGCGGCCAGTGGCGCGACCACTCCGAAGAGCACCGCACCGAAGAACAAGGTGATCATCTCCTGCGCCATCACGGGCGCCATCCACACGCCGTCGATGTCGCCCCACCTGCCGGTGACGCCGGACGAGATCGCGCAATCGGCGATCGGCGCCGCCAAGGCCGGCGCCGCCATCGTCCACCTGCACGCCCGCAATCCGGAGACCGGCCGGCCCGACCAGTCGCCCGAGGCCTTCGCCAAGTTCCTGCCGACCATCAAGGCGGGCTGCGACGCGATCGTGAACATCACGACGGGCGGCGCGCCGACCATGCTGGTGTCGGAGCGGGTGCGGCCGGCGGCGGTCCACAGCCCCGAGCTCGCCAGCCTCAACATGGGATCGTTCAACTTCGCCCTCTATCCCATGCTGAACCGCTTCAAGACGTTCAAGCACGACTGGGAGGCGGCCTATCTCGAGGGCACGCGGGATCTGATCTTCCGCAACACCTTCAAGGATATCGAGTTCGTGCTGGCGACCTGCCGCGACAACGGCACCCGCTTCGAGTTCGAGTGCTACGACATCGGCCACCTCTACAATCTCGCCCACTTCCTGGAGCGCGGCCTGGTTCAGCCGCCGCTGTTCGTGCAGTCGGTGTTCGGCATTCTCGGCGGCATGGGCACGCATCCGGAGGACATCGCCATGATGCGGCGGACCGCCGACCGGCTGCTCGGCCGCGACACCTATCGCTGGTCGGTGCTCGGCGCCGGCCGGGCCCAGATGCCGACCGCCGCGATTGCCGCGGCGCAGGGCGGCAACGTCCGGGTCGGCCTCGAGGACTCGCTGTGGATCGGCCCCGGCCAGCTGGCCGAGAGCAACGCCCAGCAGGTGACCAAGGTGCGCCAGATCGTCGAGGGCCTCGGCCTCGAGATCGCGACGCCCGACGAGGCCCGGCAGATCCTCGCGCTGAAAGGCGGCGACAAGGTCGGGTTCTGAGGATTCGTCCACCCACGGCCGTCATTCCGGGGCGTGCGCCGCGAGACGCACGAACCCGAAATCCAGCGACGGGCTCGGAGGTCGTGGGTGGATTCCGGGTTCGCGGCTTCGCCGCGCCCCGGAATGACCGCGCGGCACGGCAGCGGCCGTGCCGGCCATCTCGCGCTGGCCCCGCGGCGCGAACGCCCGTATCGTGACGCCTCGCCCTTTCCGACCGCAGGACGTGCGCGCGCGCAAGAATGGATTCACTCGACACCGTCAGTCTCTCCATCCTGCTCGGCGCTGTTCTGGTCCTGGCCGGCATCCTGTCGAGCCTCGTGGCGCTGCGCTTCGGCGCGCCGCTGCTGCTCGTCTTCCTCCTGGTCGGCATGGCGGCGGGCGAATCCGGCCCCGGCGGCCTGCGCTTCGACGACGTCCACCTCGCCTACACGGTCGGCTCGGTGGCGCTCGCCTTGATCCTGTTCGACGGCGGCCTGCGCACCCGCTTCGCGACCTTCCGCAGCGTGCTGGCGCCGTCCCTCACGCTCGCCTCGATCGGCGTGTTCCTGACCGCCGCCCTGACGGCGCCGGTCGTCGTCTGGGTGCTCGGGCTCAACTGGCTGGAGGCACTGCTGGTCGGCGCCGTGGTCGCCTCGACCGACGCGGCCGCCGTGTTCTTCCTGCTGCACGGGCGGGGCCTGCGGTTGCGGCCGCGCGTCGCCGCGACCATCGAGATCGAGTCCGGCACCAACGACCCGCTGGCGATCTTCCTCACCGTGCTGCTGGTCGAGCTCCTGGTGATGGGCGACCGGCCGTGGCCGGCCGTGCTCGCGAGCCTGCTCGGCCAGGGCCTCGGCGGCACCCTGTTCGGCCTCGTCGGCGGCCGCGCCACCGTGCTGGCGCTGAACCGGCTGGCGCTGCCGCAGGGCCTGCACGCCCCGTTCGTCACCACGGCGGCCCTCACGGTGTTCGGACTCGCCCAGTCCGCCCACGCCTCCGGCTTCCTCGCCGTCTACCTGGCCGGCCTGATCATCGGCAACCGGCCGACCCGTGCCCACAACACCATCATCGCCTTCCTGGACGCCGCGACCTGGCTCGCCCAGATCGCCATGTTCGTGCTGCTCGGCCTGCTCGCCTGGCCCGAACGGCTGATGTCGCACGGCCTGCAGGCGCTCGCCATCGCGGCCACGCTGATGTTCGTCGCGAGGCCCGTCGCCGTGTTCCTGTGCCTGACGCCGTTCCGCTTCTCGTGGCGCGAGCGCGCCTTCATCTCGTGGGTGGGCCTGCGCGGCGCGGTCGGCATCTTCCTCGCCTCGATCCCGCTCCTGGTGGGGCTCCCGCGCGCCGAGCTCTACTTCAACATCGGCTTCGTCGTCGTGCTGGTGTCGCTGCTGGTGCAGGGCTGGACGCTGGCGCCGGCCGCGAAGCTCCTGCGCATCGCGTTGCCGCGCGCCGAGCCGGCGCCGCGCCGGGTCGAGCTCGACCTGCCGGGCCAGCTGGAGCAGGAGCTGGTCGGCTATCACGTCGGCGCCAGCAATCCCTATCTGCGCCGCAAGATCGTGCCGTCCTGGGCGAAGCCCGTGCTGGTGGTGCGCGAGCAGCGCGTTCTGTCGGCTGTCGAGGCCGGCGCCATCAAGCCCGGCGACCACATCTACCTGCTCGCCCCGCCCGAGAAGGCGCAGGCGCTCGACCGCTTCTTCGTCGACATGCCGCCGCCGCCGGCGCCCGATCCGCGCCTGCTCGGCGACTTCTTCGTCGCCGCCGACGTGCCGCTCGGGGCGCTCGCCGAGATCTACGGGCTGGAGATCGCGGTCGCCGATCGCGACATCACGCTCGCCGACCACATCGCCGAGGCGCTCGGCCATCCGCCGCATCCGGGCGACGTGGTGCCGCTCGGCGCCATCGCCCTGGTGGTCAGCGCCGAGGCGGGCGGGCGCGTCACCCGGGTCGGCCTGCGGCTCGCCGAGCCCGACCCGGAGCCGCGCGGCCGGCGGCCGCGACTCGCCCGCTGGGTCGCCCGAGCCCGCGCGCTCGCGCGCAGCGTGCTGGAGCCGTGACGCGCGGCATCGCATCGTTCGACGCGGCGCCGCGGCATGCCGTCGCGTCGCCACGGCCGGCGTTGCGGAACGTCGCGGAGACGGCGACGTTGGCGTCTTCGTAACTCCGGGTGCTCATAACAACCCTTCGGTCGTCGCGTTCAGTCACGGAGAACCCCCGATGAACCTTCCTTTCGAGACCCTCGTGATGGTCGCCCTGATCGGCGCCGCCGTGGGATGGCTCGCCAGCCAGGTCGCCTCCTCCGAAACCGGCTTCGGCCTTCCGGCCGACGTCGTCGCCGGCCTGGTCGGCGCCTTCGCGGGCGCCTTCGCGGCGCCGCGTCTCGGCCTCGGGCCGGACGGCTCCGAGCTCGCCCTGCTCGCCGTGGCCCTGGTCGGTGCGGCGATCGTGGTCGCCGGCGCCCGTTATCTGGCCGACGTGTGGGCCTCGCAGGTGGAGCCGCGCGCCGACGCCGAAGGCCGCCCGCTGCCGCCCGGCGAGCGACCCGCGCGCCGCGCGTCGCTGCTGCCGGTCCGGGCGCCGCGGATCAGCGAGGAAGAGCGCTCGCGCCTGTGGATGCGCGACACCTGATCGTCATCCCGGCTCGCAAGACCGGCGGGCGGAACGTCAGCGGCCGCGCGTCTCCAGGCTGAGCACGGTCGCGGCGACGTCGCGGCCGGGCGTCGCGCCCGCCGCCGAGGCCGACGGCTGGGCGAGCAGCGCGCGCCGCAGCGCCGAGAGATACTCGCGCTCGGTCTGCCGCGTCGGCAGCGCGCGCGGGAACAGCGGCGTCGTCGAGGCGATGGCGATGATCATCTCGCGGCCGAACGGGGCGCTCACGGTCGCCCGCGCCCGCCCGTCTGAGCCGTCGCCGAACACCAGCGTGCGGCTCGCCTCGGCGGGCGCGGGATTGCCGTCGCGCGGCTGCACCAGATGGACGAGGGAGCCGTCGACCTGGACGTAGCTGACATAGAGATAGCGCGGCCGGCTCGGCGTGCGCACCGCGATGCGCAGCGGATCGCCGTCGCGCAGCACGGCGCGGCCGCCGATGTCGACGGTCGGACGGTCGGCGACGTCGAGCGCGTCGTCGAGCGTCTGCAGCGCCTCGCATTGCGGCCACGGCGCCACCATCACGTCGCCGACCGTCATGCCCGGACGTGACGCGGCGGCGCGCCGCACGACGGCGAGATCGTCGGCCGAGGCGACGAAGCCGGACAGCACGGTACGGCCGGCGTCGCGCCGTGCCGTCACCTTGGCGCAGGCGAGCCGCCGCAGCTCCGGCAGATCCGCCGAGACGACCTGCCCGGCGGGCGGCACCGGCGGCGGCAGCGGCTGGACCACCGGAGCGGGCGTCGGGACGGGCGTCACGGGCGGTGACGGCACGGGCGCGACCGGCGGCGGCGGGGGCGGGCGCACCGACCGCTCCACATCGAGGATGCCGGCCTCGCGGACCCTCTGGCGGAACGTGTCGTAGCCGATCCACGCATAACCGCGGTCGCCCCAGCCGGTCCCCCACGAGTTGATCAGCCGGAACGCCTGGCGGCGGTCGTCGTAGCCGGTCAGCGTCATGGCGTGCCAGCCGCGCGGGCCGGTGAAGTCGGGCTCGGCGAACACGCCGTCGCCGCGATGCCTCTGGAAGGCGACGCTGTCGGCGAACGAGATCAGCACCGGGTTGGACAGCGCGAGCTGGCCCTTCACGTCGTCGATGCGGGCGAGGTCGATGCGGCGATAGCCGCGCACCTGGAACTCGCCGGGGCGTCCGGTCACGCCCGGCCCGGGCGGGGCCGTGCACTGGTCGGCATAGGGATAGGACGCCAAGGACGGCGCGCCGCGGCGCAGGACGTCGATGTTGCGGACGAAGCTCGTGCCGGTGCAATCCGGCGTGGCGCGGGCGAGGTGATAGACATAGGCCGGGCTCGGCACGTTCGCGGCCTGGCGCACGTCGCGCCCCTCGGCGGTCGCGACGTAATAGCTGCGCGCCGCATAGGCGACCGCCCAGGCCGTGCAGGAGGGCAGCTTTCCCTGCCGCCCGGGCAGCGGCATGCTGCCGGAGAGATCGACCGACAGCGGCAGGAACGCCCGGAACATCTCGGTGGTGGCGAGGCTGCGCTTGGTCGCCTCGTCGATCGGGGCATCGCCGTTGGCGTAGACGGTGTCGAGCGGGTCCGGCGGCGGGACCGGCTGGGCGGCCGCCCCGCCGAGGCCGAGCACGACCGGCACGACCGCGGCGAGCAGGGCCGCGGTCACGGGCCACGGGCAAACAAGGGTCGGGATTCGGTGCGAGAGGCGAGGCATGCGGACCGCCGAGGTGGGACGCCGGACCGCGACCATCCGGCCCGTCACTCTATCCCGACGGTAAGGTGTGGCGGAAGCCGGCCCTGGTTCGGTCGGGCCGGCGTGGCCTCACGCCGCGTCCTCCTCGCCTTCGTCGCGCCCGGTCAGCCGCTCGATCCAGTGGATCACCACCAGGACGAACAGGGCGATCGCCAACGCGATCGCGGCCGTCCTCCAGCCGCCGAGCCCGCAGGCGATGCCGAGCGCGGCGCTCATCCACACGGTCGCCGCGGTGGTCAGCCCTTTGATCCGACCGGCCTCCGAATCGCGCAGGATGACGCCGGCGCCGACGAAGCTGATGCCGGTCATGATGCCCTGGACGACGCCCTGGACGACCCGGCTCGCCGCGTCCGGATGGCCGAGCATGCCCTCGACCTGCAGGGCGCCGACCGCAACGGTCGCGGCGCCGAGCGAGACCAGCGCGAGGGTGCGCATGCCGACCGGCTTGTTGCGGATGCCGCGATTGAAGCCGATGACCAGCCCGGCGAGCGTCGCGGCGCCGAGCCGCAGCACCACGTCGAGCGTGCCGAGCGGGTCGAACGTGAATCCGTAGGATGCGAGAGCGCCGTCCAGGTCAGAGCCTCCGGGCCGCGCGTGGGATCGCCGGCCTCCCGGGACGAAGGCCGGGCCGCAGGCCGCCGCGACCCTGCGGGCCGTGGAGGTAACGAGGCTCGGGACCGCCGCGTTCCCGACCCGCCGGCTCCGGCGGGCCGCACACCTCACTGCGGCACGCGGTGCTCCCACAAAGCGAGCAGGCGGCGACGGAAGCTCCGCGGCGAATCGGCGAACAGCCGGCCGGCGAGCCGCGCCGCCACGGCGACGTGCTCGGCCCGGCGCGCCGCGATCAGCGGCACGAGGCGCGAGCGCCACGGCGCCAGCGGGCCGTGCGGCTCGGTGAAGCCGGCCAGGATGATCAGGTCCTGGTGGTGGCCGAGCCGGTCGCGCAGGCGCTGCGATTCGCCGATCCAGAACTCGCCGAAGCGCGGCCACAGCGGCGCGACGATCTCCATCTGATAGCGGTGGATCACCACCTTCTGGCGCATCTCGTGCAGGGTCTCGGGATGGCTGGTCTGCCAGTCGACGGGAATCGCCTTGCGGGCGCGGGCGTAGTGGCCGGCGAGCTCGGTCGCCACGTCGCGGAACGTCAGATGGCCGATCGGCCAGTACTTCACCCCCTCGGTCGCGGCGAGCAGGATCTCGTCGATCTGCCGGCGGGTGTCGGGCGTGAGCGAGACCCCCTCGGCCTGCGTCCGCACCGCGTCGAGCCGCGCCGTGACGGTCGCGAGGCTGCGATCCGAGAGCAGCGGCGTCGTCTCGCGCGCCGAGTCGTCGAGCTTGCCGAGGTCCTCCAGCGCGTCGCGCGCCGTCTGGGCGTCGCGGGCGCCGGCGAGCAGCCGGGCGAGGTCGCGCGCCTCGGTGCGCAGCCGCTTGCCCTCGTCGCCGAGGAACGGCTCGACCAGGCGCAGATGCGCCCGCCAGCGCTTCATCCCTTTGCGGAAATCGTGGATCGCCTCGGCTTCCGGGAGGCTCGGATCGGTGATCGCCGTGCGCGCCTCGGTCAGCGCCCCGCGGGCGATTTCACGCAGAACATCCGGGACATGCAGCCCGCCGGACGACGGGTCCTTGTGGTCGGAGCCGGTCGGCATCCGAGCCATGCTCGAAAGTACCAAATTCTGTCCCACTTGGGCTTCCCATTCCCCGACGAGGTTGCTACATAAGCCCCGCGCCGGCGACGACGTCGTCCGGTCCTTGGCGCGGGGTGGAGCAGCCCGGTAGCTCGTCAGGCTCATAACCTGAAGGTCGCAGGTTCAAATCCTGCCCCCGCAACCAACCTTCCGACGCATCTTACAGCGCAGGACATCCGCCCGCCACTCGTCCGAGTCGGCGGGTTTTTCATGCGCGGGGTCCCGGCGCCGGAGCGGCCGACCGCCGCCCCTGAATCGACAGGCTAAACGCCCGAGATGACAGTTTTTTAGCGCCCTGCGCGGGCGCAGGCAGGCCGCGTGCCGCGGCGGGCTTCGACGCGCGGCGCGACTTCCTGTAGGTATCGGCCGCCGTAGTCGCATCAGGGTTCCGGAATGCCGCCCTCCCAGCACCTCGCGCCGAAGTCCGACATCGAGATCTCGCAAGACGCCCCCAAGCGGCCCATCGTCGCGCTGGCACGCGAAAAGCTCGGGATCGCGGCCGACGAGCTCGAGCCCTACGGCCGCTACAAGGCCAAGGTGTCGCTCGACTTCGTCGAGACGCTCGAAGATCGCCCCTCCGGCAAGCTGATCCTGGTCTCCGCCATCACCCCGACGCCGGCCGGCGAGGGCAAGACGACGACGACGGTCGGCCTCACCGATGCGCTCGTTCATATCGGCAAGAAGGCGATGCTGTGCCTGCGCGAGCCGAGCCTCGGCCCCTCCTTCGGCCAGAAGGGCGGCGCGGCCGGCGGCGGCTACGCCCAGGTCGTGCCGATGGAGGACATCAACCTCCATTTCACCGGCGACTTCCACGCGATCGGGGCGGCCCACAACCTGCTCGCCGCCATGATCGACAACCACATCTACTGGGGCAACGGGCTCGGCATCGATTCGCGCCGGGTGACCTGGCGGCGCGTGCTCGACATGAACGACCGGGCGCTGCGCGACATCGTCTGCTCGCTCGGCGGCGCCGTGAACGGGTTTCCGCGCGAGGCCGGCTTCGACATCACGGTCGCCTCCGAGGTGATGGCGATCTTCTGCCTGGCCGAGAACCTCGCCGAGCTGAAGGCGCGGCTCGGCGACATCGTGGTGGCGCAGACGCGCGACAAGACGCCGATCCGGGCGCGCGACCTGAAGGCGCACGGCGCCATGACGGCGCTGTTGAAAGAGGCCTTGGCGCCGAATCTCGTGCAGACGCTGGAGGGCACGCCCGCCTTCGTGCACGGCGGCCCGTTCGCCAACATCGCGCACGGCTGCAATTCGGTGATCGCCACCAAGACGGCGCTCAAGCTCGCCGACTGGGTGGTGACCGAGGCCGGCTTCGGGGCCGATCTCGGCGCCGAGAAGTTCCTCGACATCAAGTGCCGTAAAACGGGGCTCGCGCCCGACTGCGTCGTGCTGGTCGCGACCGTGCGGGCGCTGAAGATGCACGGCGGCGTGCGCAAGGAGGATCTGCGCGAGGAGAACCTCGACGCGCTGGAGGAAGGCCTCTCCAATCTCCGCCGCCACGTCGAGAACGTGAAGAAGTTCGGGCTGGTGCCGGTGGTGTCGATCAATCGCTTCTCGGCCGACACGCCGGCCGAGATCGCGCTGGTGCGCGACGCCTGCGCGGCGCTCGGCGTCGAGGCCTACGTGGCCGACCACTGGGCGGAGGGCGGCAAGGGCGCCGTCGACGTCGCCCGCGCCGTGGTGCGGGCGGCGGAGAGCGGGCGCAGCCGGCTGAAGCTGCTCTATCCCGACGACATGCCGCTGGTGGAGAAGATCCGCACGGTGGCGCGCGAGATCTATCACGCCAACGACATCGCGCTCGACGCGCCGGTCGCCGAGCAGCTCGCCGGCTTCCAGGCGATGGGCTACGGGCATCTGCCGGTGTGCATCGCCAAGACCCAGTACAGCTTCTCGACCAATCACGAGATCAAGGGCGCGCCGGCGGGTCACATCGTGCATGTGCGCGAGGTGCGGCTCGCCGCCGGCGCCGGCTTCGTGGTCGCCATCTGCGGGGACATCATGACGATGCCGGGCCTGCCCCGCGTGCCGGCCGCCGAAGCGATCGACGTTCTCCCCGACGGGCGGATGATCGGGTTGTTCTGAGCGCCGCGCCCCCTGAGCCGTCATGCCCGCGCTTGTCGCGGGCATCCACGAAGCAGCCGTAGGCGGCGTAAGAGCGTGGATGGCCGGGACGAGCCCGGCCATGACGACGGAGAGTCTTCGGCCTTACATCACAGCCCCTTCATCACCTCGGCCACCTTCTCCAGGTGCGCCGCCCGGGTCGCGTCGGTCGAGACGTTCATGTGATAATGCGCGTGGTAGGTGATCTTCGCACGGCCACCCGAGAGCACCCTCAGATAGCGCGTGATCACTTTTCGCGGCGGATCGCCCATCAGGAGTGCGGTCCAGCGCGGCCGTCCGTAGGTGGTCACGGCGGTGATGCGCTTCAGATGGGTCAGCGCCGGCCTGACGTTGGCCGGATCGCTGATGTCGAAGGCGACGCCCGGCATCAGCACGCGGTCGAACCAGCCCTTCAGCATCGCCGGCAGGCCGAAGCACCACACCGGGAACACCAGCACCAGCGCCTGCGCGGCCTGCAGCCGGTCCACATAGGATTGCACGGGCGCCTGGTTGACTGCGGTGTCGTGATAATTCAGCCGCTCCTCGCGGCTCAGCACCGGATTGAATCCTTCCGCGTAGAGATCACAGTCGTCGACCGTGTGGCCGGCCGCGCGAAGGCTGTCGACCACGCGAGCATGAACGGCGGCGTTGAAGCTCGTCTCGACCGGGTGGCAGTAGATCACCAGAACACGCATGAGGTCATTCCAAGTCCGTCATTCCAAGCACAGGGCGCAGGGCGCGCCCTCACGTCGTCCCGTTGCGGCTCTCGCCGTATTGCAAGACCTGAACCTTCTCGATCGTCACCAGGCCGGACGGCATCATGGCGTCGAGCACGGGCAGGAAGGCGTCGATCTTCTCGGGCGCGTCGACGATCTCGATGACCAGCGGCAGATCCGCCGAGAGCCTCAGGATCTTGGTCGTGTGCAGCACCGAGGAATGGCCGAAGCCGAGCGGGCCGCGCAGCACCGTGGCGCCGGCGAGCTTGTGCTCGCGCGCCTTGAGCACGATGGCCTCGTAGAGCGGCGTGCGGTCGAGCTTGTCGTCCTCGCCGACGAAGATTCTCAGAAGCACGGCGTCGCGCGGCACTCGCATGGCAGGCTCCTCATATCCAGCGCATCGTGTTGAAGGCGGTGGCGAGCGCGGCGCCGGCCCAGACGGCGAGAAGGCACGCCACGACCGAGCCGACCACGTTGCCGCCGGCCTCCAGCCACTGGCCGTCGCGCATCAGGTCGAGCGTCTGGATCGAGAACGACGAGAAGGTGGTGTAGCCGCCGCAGATGCCGACCATCACGAACTGGCGCACCGGCGTGCCGACCATCAGCCGGCCGTCCGGCCCGGTGATCACGGCGAAGAAGCCGATCACGAAGGAGCCGACGACGTTCACGGTGAAGGTGCCCCACGGGAACGTCTCGCCGACGAGTCGCGCCACCACGCCCGAGCACCAGAAGCGCGCCATGCCGCCCAGCGCGCTGCCGATCGCGATCCAGAGATAAGCCATCCGTCGTTCCGAGCCGAAGACCCGCCGCCTTTGCTGGCGTAGCTCCGTCGCGCCGCGCCCGCAACCATGCACATACGCAACGGACATCGCAGCGCCGTCATTCCGGGGCCGGCCGAAGGCCGGAACCCGGAATCCAGCGACACACGCCGTGCTCCGGACTGGATTCCGGGTCCGCACGCTGCCGCGTGCGGCCCGGAATGACCGGTGAGTTTACGGCGGCGGCACCGAGGCGGTCTTGTCCGGCCAGCGGCACAGATCGGCGATCGGGCACAGCGGACAGCGCGGCTTCAGCGCCGTGCAGGTGTAACGGCCGTGCAGGATCAGCCAGTGATGGGCGTGCAGCCGGTAGGGCTTCGGCACCACGGCCTCGAGCCGGGTCTCGACGTCGAGCGGCGTCTTGCCCGGCGCTAGCCCGGTACGATTGCCGACCCGGAAGATGTGGGTGTCGACCGCCATGGTCTCCTGCCCGTAGGCGATGTTGAGCACCACGTTGGCGGTCTTGCGGCCGACTCCCGGCAGCGTCTCCAGCGCCTCGCGGGTCGACGGGACGATGCCGTTGTGCGCGGCGATGAGCTGCTGCGACAGCGCGATGACGTTCTTGGCCTTGGTGTTGAACAGGCCGATCGTCTTGATGAAGTCGCGCACCTTCGCCTCGCCGAGCGCGACCATTTTCTCGGGCGTGTCGGCGGCCTGGAACAGGGCGCGCGTCGCCTTGTTGACGCCGGCATCGGTCGCCTGGGCGGACAGCACCACGGCGACCAGCAGCGTGAACGGGTTGACGTGCTCGAGCTCGCCTTTCGGCTCCGGGTTCTTGGCCGCGAAGCGGCGGAACATCTCTTCGGTTTCGGCCGCCGTCAGCGTCGCCGGGGCCTTGCTCTTGCCTTTCCCGGGCGAGGCGGTGCTCGCGCGCCCCTTGACCGCGGCCTTCGGCTTGCGGCTTGCTTGAGGTCCGCCGGCAGACGGCTTGCGGATCATGGTCGTGTCGCCCGTGTCGTCGAGAAAGGCCGCCCGGAAAGGTGCGGCCGTCGCAGAAACCGCCGCGCCGTCGGCCGCGAGCCGCACGGCGCAGAACCCCCGGTGCCCATGGCGTCCCCCTCCTCCGAGCCGATCCTGTTCTCGGCCGTCGTCACGCCGCATCGCTCGCTCGGCCGCTCCGGCGTCCGGGCCGTGATCCTGCTCGTCGCGGCGGCGAGCGGCGTGCTCGGTCTCGTCTTCCTCGCGGCCGGCGCCTGGCCGGTCTCGGGGTTTCTAGGGCTCGACGTCGCGCTCGTCTATTGGGCCCTGCGGATCAACACGAAGCGGGCCGCCGCCTGCGAGCAGATCGTGGTGACGCCGTCGGCCGTGACGATCCGGCGCGTCGGCCACACCGGCCTGACCACCGAATCGAGCCTCAACCCGGTGTGGGCGCGGCTCGACCGCGAGACCGACCCGGATTTCGGCCTGTTGCGGATCGCGTTGATCTCGCAGGGCCGCCGGCTGGTGGTCGGATCCTGGCTGTCGCCGGCCGAGCGCGAGGGCTTCGCCGCCGCGCTGGCGACGGCGCTCGCCGAGGCGCGGCGCGGGCCGACCCGCACCACCTTCCCGGAGGTCGCGCGCGAGCTGCCCGGAAATCGGGTGGATCCCCCCGGGTCGGAGTCATAGGCTCGCGTTCATGAGCACCATGATCCTGACCGATCCCGTCGAGGTGCGACCCCCGGTCCGCACCCGGAGCGCCGCGCTCGACCGCGCCGCCGAGGACTACGACCGCGTCCGCCGCGCGATCGCGTTCCTGTCGGAGCACTGGAAGCAGCAGCCCGACATCGAGGCGGTGGCGCACGCCGCCGGCCTGTCGACCGACGGCCTCACGGCGCTGTTCCGCCGCTGGGCCGGGCTGACCCCGAAAGCCTTCCTTCAGGCCCTGACGCTGGACCATGCGCGAAAGCTGCTGCGCGAATCGGCGAGCGTGCTCGATGCCGCCTACGAGGTCGGCTATTCGGGTCCGGGCCGGCTGCACGACCTGTTCGTCACCCACGAGGCGATGTCGCCGGGCGAGTGGAAGGCGGGCGGCGCCGGCCTGGTGCTCGACTACGGCTTCCACCCGTCGCCGTTCGGCTCGGCGCTGGTGATGGCGACCAGCCGCGGCCTCGCCGGCATCGCCTTCGCGGACCAGGGCGGCGAGACGGCCGCGCTCGCCGACATGCAGGCGCGCTGGCCGAACGCGACCTATGTGCGCGACCAGGCCGGCACCGCGGCGCTCGCCCGCCGGGTGTTCGACCCCGCCCTGTGGCGGGCCGACCGGCCGCTGCGGATCGTGATGATCGGCACCGACTTCGAGGTGCGGGTGTGGGAGGCGCTGCTGCGCGTCCCGCTCGGCCGCTTGACCACCTACTCGACGGTCGCCGGCACGGTGTGCTCGCCCAAGGCGGCGCGCGCCGTCGGCGCCGCGGTCGGCCGCAACCCGCTGAGCTTCGTGGTGCCGTGCCATCGCGTGGTCGGCAAGAGCGGCGACCTCACCGGCTATCACTGGGGCATCACCCGCAAGCGCGCCATGCTCGGCTGGGAAACCGGCCAGCGCGAGGGGTGAGCGGGCTTCCGGGCTCTCGGGTCGGGACAATAACGCGATCGCCTGCGCAAGAACGCCCCCACCCCCGACCCCTCCCCGCCATTCGCAAGAGCGAATGGGAGGAGGGGAGCCGAGGCGCCGAGTTCGACAAACGACAGTTTCTGCGACGAGCGCCGAAACGGCTCGACTCCCCTCCCCCTGCTCGCGAAGCGAGTGGCGGGGAGGGGTCGGGGGTGGGGGGCCGCCCGGAGCACCTACGCCAGCAAGCGGACTTCCAGCCGATCAGCCGAAATTCGGTATCCTCTCACCGGCCGTTGACGGGGGCGGTGGGGCGTCCCATGAGTAGGTGAACCGCGCCGTGGGGCCGTTTTCGGCGCAGGCAGGAGATCACCGACATGCAGACGCGTCGTCCCGTGATGCTGGTCATTCTGGACGGGTGGGGGTGGCGCGATGACGCCGCCGACAACGCGGTCCGGCAGGCCAACACGCCGACCTTCGACAAGCTCTGGGGCACCTGCCCGCACGCCTTCCTGCGCACCTCCGGCAAGGATGTCGGCCTGCCCGACGGGCAGATGGGCAACTCCGAGGTCGGGCATCTCAACATCGGCGCCGGCCGGGTGGTGATGCAGGATCTGCCGCGCATCACCGACGCGATCGCCACCGGCGAGATCGAGAAGGCGCCGGCGCTGGTCGGCCTGATCGACACGCTCCGCGAGACCGGCGGCACCTGCCACCTGATGGGGCTCGTCTCGCCGGGCGGCGTCCACTCGCACCAGGACCACGGCGCCGCACTCGCCGGGATTCTCGCGCTCGCCGGCATCCCGACCGTCATGCACGTCTTCACCGACGGCCGCGACACGCCGCCCCGCGCCGGCGCCGAGTATGTCGAGAAGCTCGCTGCTGACCTGCCGCCGACCGTGCCGATCGCGACCGTCGACGGCCGCTACTACGCCATGGACCGCGACAAGCGCTGGGACCGGGTCGAGAAGGCCTGGGCCGCGATCGTCGAGGCGCAGGGCGCCCATCACGAGGACGCGGCGGCGGCGATCGCGGCGTCCTACGCGGCGAATGTCGGAGACGAGTTCATCGTCCCGGCCGTGATCGGCGACTATGCCGGCATGAAGGACGGCGACGGCATCCTGTGCTTCAACTTCCGGGCCGACCGGGTGCGCGAGATCCTCGGCGCGCTGCTCGACCCGGGCTTCGACGGCTTCCCCCGCCCGCGGGTGCCGAAGGTGGCGATCGCGGTCGGTCTCACCCAGTACAGCGAAGCGCTCGACGTCTTCATGGGGACGGTCTTCCCGCCCGACAGCCTGGCCAACGGCCTCGGCCAGGTGACGGCGGACGCCGGCCGCACGCAGCTGCGCATGGCGGAGACCGAGAAGTATCCGCACGTGACGTACTTCCTCAACGGCGGCGAGGAGAAGCAGTATCCGGGCGAGGACCGCATCATGGTCCCGTCCCCCAAGGTCGCGACCTACGACCTGCAGCCCGAGATGTCGGCGCCCGAATTGACCGACAAGGCGGTCGCGGCGATCCGATCGGCCAAGTACGACCTGATCGTGCTGAACTTCGCCAATCCCGACATGGTCGGCCACACCGGCAGCCTGCCGGCCGCCATCAAGGCGGTGGAGACGGCCGACACCGGGCTCGGCCGCATCGTCGAGGCGATCGGCGCCATGGGCGGGGCGCTCCTGGTCACGGCCGACCACGGCAACTGCGAGTTGATGCGCGATCCGGTGACGGGCGGCCCGCACACGGCCCACACGACGAACCCGGTGCCCGTGATGCTGTTCGGCAGCGACGCCAAGAGCCTCGCCGACGGCCGCCTCGCCGACCTCGCCCCGACGCTGCTCGCCCTCATGGGCCTGCCGCAGCCCAAGGAGATGACCGGCACGTCGCTGATGCGGTGAGGCCGGGCGGCACCACACGCATGGCGGTGACCCTCGTGGTGAGGAGCGCTCGCAGAGCGCGTCTCGAACCATGAGGCCACCGCCCCCGAGGCGACCATACGGGCCGCCCCGCCCTTCGAGACGCGGCCTGCGGCCGCTCCTCAGGACGAGGCGGAAAAGGGGCGCCGTGCCTCAAAAATCCTTCAGGCCGAGCACGTCCATCATCGAGTAGAGCCCGGCCGGCCGGCCCCTGGCCCAGACGGCCGCTTTCACGGCGCCGCGGGCGAAGATCATGCGGTCCTCGGCCTTGTGGACGAGCTCGATGCGCTCGGCCGGTCCCGCGAAGATCGCCCAGTGCTCGCCCACCACGGTGCCGCCGCGGAGCGACGCGAAGCCGATGTCGCCCGGCGTGCGGGCGCCCGTGTGGCCGTCGCGGCCGCGCTCGGAGCGCGCCGCGAGGTCGATGCCGCGGCCGCGCGCCGCCGCCTCGCCGAGCAGCAGCGCCGTGCCGGAGGGCGCGTCGATCTTCTTGTTGTGGTGCATCTCGAGGATCTCGATGTCGAACTCCTCGTCGAGCGTCGCCGCGACCCGCTTCGCCAGCGCCGCGAGGAGGTTCACGCCGAGGCTCATGTTGCCCGACTTGACGATGGCGACCGTCTGCGCGGCGGCCGCGATCGCCTGCTCGTCGGCGACCGAGAAGCCGGTCGTGCCGATGACGTGAAACAGACCGGCGGCCGCGGTCCTTTCGGCCAGCGCCACCGAGGCGGCAGGAATCGTGAAGTCGATCACGCCGTCGGCCTTTTGGGCGAGCGCGCCCAGATCGCCCATCACCGGGATCCCGTTCGCGCCGATCCCCGACATCTCGCCGGAGTCGCGGCCAATCAGCGGCGAGGTCGGCGCGTCGATGGCGCCGGCCAGCACGACGCCTTTCGCCTCGGCGATCGCCTTCACCAGGGTCTTGCCCATGCGGCCGCCCGCACCCGCCACGATCACTCGCACATCGCTCATCGCGCCCTCCTGCCTGTGCGGCCGGTATAGAGGAGCGGCGCCGGGGAGGACAGAGGGCCGTTCGAGCACGCCGGGCCAGGGGATGGGTGACGGGATATGTGACGGGACGACCTGCAAGACATCGCCGAAAGTCCCCTTGCGGACCGACGCCAGCCCGCTACATCCCTCCGGCACCACCAGCGCCGAGGGGGAGACCATGGCCGGGCCGCACGAGAATCTGGAGCATCACGAGCACGCCGAGCACGCCGCCGGGCACAACAAGCAGATCGCCCTCTTGATCGCGATCATCGCGCTGTTCCTCGCTTTCTCCGAGACGCTCGGCAAGAGCGCCCAGACCGAGGCGATCGGCCTCAACATCAAGGCCTCCGACACCTGGAACTTCTTCCAGGCCAAGACGGTGCGCCAGACCTCGCTGCGCGCCGCCGCCGAGGCGATGACCCTGCAGCTCGCCACCGCCCCCAACGAGGAGGCGAAGGCGGCGCTGCAGAAGCAGATCGACGCCTGGAAGGCGACCATCGCCCGCTACGACAGCGATCCCAAGGAAAAGGACGGCCGCAAGGAGCTGCGGGCGCAGGCCGAGCACCTGGAGCACGAGCGCGACACCGCGCTCGCGCGCTACCACCACTACGAGGTGGCGTCGGCGGCATTCCAGATCGGCATCGTGCTGTGCTCGGCCGCCGTCATCACCGGCATGATGGCGCTCGCCTTCGTGGCCGGCGGCGTCGGCGTCTTGGGAATCGTGTTCATGGGCATCGGCCTGTTCGCCCCGCACGCCGTGCATTTCGTGTGAGGGTCGCGGTCGTCCCGGGGCGCTGCGGCCGAGCGCCGAGCCTCCCTCCGCCCTCGTCCTGAGGAGCCGCCGAAGGCGGCGTCCCGAAGGGCGTGGGCGGCCGAGACGGTGGCCGCATGGTTCGAGACGCGATCCCTCGGATCGCTCCTCACCATGAAGGGAAAGGCGGTGCGGTGTCGCTCACTCCGCCGCGGCGGGCCGCGGGGCGGGCGTGCCACGCTGCACGCTTCGGCGCAGGCGGCGGACATGGCGCAGAAGACGGCCACGACGGCCCGGCGCCAGCAGGCGCATCAGGCGGCGCAGGCGCCGCTGCAGCGGCGCGACCGTGCGCGCGACCCACGCCTTCACCTCGGCCTTGTACGGGTCGATCAGGCCATGCGCCCAGGCGAGGCCGCGCAGCACCAGCTCGTAGAGCCGGCGGAACCAGGGAAGCTGCAGGAGCTTCGGCCGGGTGAGGTCGAACACGAAGGCGGTGACGCCGACGCCGGCGACCTTGGCGAAGCCGAAGACGGCGACGCCGCCGATCCAGAAGCCGTGCGAAAACATCCACAGCGCCGCGAGCTTCAGCGGGAACAGCAGGGCCGCCGGCACGGCGAACACCAGCAGGGTCGGATAGGGCGGCAGCCGCGCGATCGCCGCGGCGATCCGGACTTTCAGGGCCGGCCAGGCGATCCAGTCGACCACGCGGGCGACCAGCGGCCGCACATGCTCCCACAGCCACGCCTCGACGAGAAAGACGACGGCGAGCAGGATCCACAGCGGGCGGGTCAGACGGCGCATACAGGTGAGTATAGGGGCAATCGCGGCGGGTTCATGCCGCGGGCCGACGCGCTCGCGACCCGTGCCTCACCTCACGACGAAGCGTGGGGGCGTGGGACCGATCTCCGGTGGCGGGATGTAGGCGCGGTAGATCGCCCGGAGCAGCGTGTCGCACAAGCTGTCGTGGTCCTGGTCCGACCAGACCATGCAGTTGACGGTGCGCAGGAAGGCCGGCACTGCGGTCTGGTCGAAGGCGCCGCGCACGATCGGAATGTACCTGTCCGGATTGGCGTGCTGGCTCTGCAACAGGTCGCCCTGCACCAGACGGATCTCCCAGCCGACGCCGCCGTAACGGCCGTGCGCGCGCTCGGCATAGGCCTTGTTACAGATGATCAGGACGCGCTCGGCGAGGTCGAGCTCGTTGCACATCCACTGCGGCAGATCCATGCCGTAGCGCAGGTGCCAGACGTCGAGCCGCGCGTCGATGCCGTTCTGCCGCAACCGGGTGGCGAGATCCTGGACCCATTTCTGATGCTCGTCGCTGGTCCGCGTGTAGCTGATGAAGACCCGGATCGGCTCGCGCGACTGCACCGGCGTGGCGGGCACGGCGGGCGCCGCCGCCGCTTCGGGCCGGCCGCGTGTGGCGGCGAAGGCGTCGATCCGCGGCAGCTTGTTCAGGACCTCGAGCGTGGTCGCGCGGGTGCTCGCGACCGCGGCACTCATCCTCGCGGTCAGGGCGTCGTAATCGGATTTTTCGAGGACGTAGATGTTGAACACGGTCTCGCCGACGTCGCCCGCCGACAGGCCGGCGATCAGGGCGGCAGCCGAATCCTGCTTCGACAAGCGCCCCGCCCCGCTGCCCAGCAGCGGCAGCGCGACGTCGCGGATCTCGGGCTTGTCCTTCGCGAACGCCACGACCTGGGTGGCGATGCGAGTGATTTCGGCAGCGTCGCTGCGATATCCGATGACCGAGGCGGCGTAGCCGACATAGGCCGCGATGCTGGTGCCGCCCTCGAACAGCCCGAAACGGACATCGCCGAGGCTCATCGCCCCGGTAGGAGGCGCGATCCGAAGCGCCGCCAGCCGCTCGGCGACCCGCGGCGTGATGGTCGGAACCGTCGAGCAGGGAATGATCACCAGATCGGTCGGCTGGGCGAACATGTCGCCCTGCCGGAGCTGGATCGTCACCCGATTGCGCGCCATGGTTCTTTGTGCCTCGTCACACAACCTAGGATATAGGTAGCGTGGTCGGCAGGCGAGGTCAATGGCGCGGCCGGGATCGCGCGGCGCTCACATATGAATCGCGCGCTTCTCCACGGCCAGCGCCGCCTCCTTGACGGCCTCGGGCAGCGTCGGGTGGGCGTGGCAGGTGCGGGCGATGTCCTCCGAGGAGGCGCCGAACTCCATCGCCACGGCGGCCTCGGCGATCATGTTGCCGGCATCGGCGCCGAGGATGTGGACGCCGAGCACCCGGTCGGTCTTGGCGTCGGCGAGGATCTTCACGAAGCCGTCGGTCTGGCGGTTCACCTTGGCGCGGCCGTTCGCCGTGAACGGAAATTTTCCCACGTTGTAGGCGATGCCGGCGGCCTTGAGATCCTCCTCGGACTTGCCGACGCTGGCGAGCTCCGGGTTCGTGTACACGACGCCCGGAATCACGTCGTAGTTCACGTGGCCCGCCTTGCCGGCCAGAATCTCCGCGACCGCGACGCCCTCGTCCTCGGCCTTGTGGGCCAGCATCGGACCGGCGATCACGTCGCCGATGGCGTAGATGCCGGGCACGTTGGTGGCGAAATGCGCGTCGGTGATCACCCGGCCGCGCGGATCGAGCGCGACGCCGACCGCGTCGAGCCCGAGGCCCTGCGTGTAGGGTACGCGGCCGATGGCGATCAGCGCGACGTCGCAATCGATGGTCGCCGCGTCGCCGCCGGCGGCCGGCTCCACGGTCGCCTTCAGGCGCGAGCCCGACGTGTCGATCCCGGTCACCTTGGTGGACAGGCGGAACGTAAAGCCCTGCTTCTGAAGAATGCGCTGGAACTGCTTCGCGACTTCGAGGTCGATGCCGGGAACGATGCGATCGAGGAACTCGACGACCTCGACCTCGGCGCCGAGCCGGCGCCACACCGAGCCGAGCTCGAGCCCGATCACGCCGGCGCCGACGACCAGCAGCTTCTTCGGCACCTTCTCGAGCGACAGCGCGCCCGTGGACGAGACGATGCGCTGCTCGTCGATCGTCACGCCCTTCAGCGGCGCCACCTCGGAGCCGGTGGCGATGACGATCGCCTTGGCGTCGAGCGTCGTCGTGCCGGCCTCGCCCGTCACCTCGACCTTGCCGGGCGCGCTGATGCGGCCGGTGCCGACATGGACGTCGATCTTGTTCTTCTTCATCAGGAACTCGACGCCCTTGACGTTGCCGTCGACGCCCTCGTCCTTGAACGCCATCATGGCGGCGAGATCGAGCTTCGGCTTGCCGACCTTGATGCCCATGGCCTCGAAGCCGTGGCCGGCCTCGTCGAACAGCTCGGAGGCGTGCAGCAACGCCTTGGACGGGATGCAGCCGATGTTCAGGCAGGTGCCGCCGAGCGTCTTGCGCTTCTCGACCACGGCGGTCTTGAGACCGAGCTGGGCGGCCCGGATGGCGCAGACATAGCCGCCGGGGCCGGTGCCGATGACGACGAGATCGTAAGCTGACATCGCGAAGGTTCCGTTCGGGGAGTGATCAGGACAGATTCAGAGGACGAGGGCCGCGAGCATCAGGCCGAGCCCGACCAGCGCGGCGAGCCACACCAGAGAACGCACCTTGGGCACGCCGGCGAGATAGAGCGGCACGTAGACGAGACGGGCCCAGAACCACAGATGCGCACCAGCGAGCGCCAGCCCGCCGGTGCGCCCCGTGACGGCGAGCGCCAGGGCCAGCGCGACGAAGGCCGGGAAGGTCTCGAGATAGTTCTTCAGCGCCCGCTCGGCGCGGCCGGCGAGCACGCCCGTGGGCTTGCGGCCGTCGTCGCGCGCGCCGGCGTTCCAGTCGGTGCCGAGCTCCTTGGTCATGGTGCCGGACTGGATGAAGATCTGCACGACGAGCAGCACCACGGCGGCGGCGAGGAGATGGAGCTCGGTCGGGACGGGGGTCGGCGACACTCAGTGACTCCGTTGCAGGGCGACGCGCACGCCGAGCCCGATCAGCACGAGCCCGGTGGCGCGGTTGAACCAGCGGCCGGCCCGCGCGAAGGCGGCGCGCGCCGTGCCGGTGGTGAGGAACACGGCGACGATCGTGAACCAGACGGCGAGCGTCACGGCCATGGCGAGGCCGTAGCCGAGCTGGAAGAGAAGCGGCGTCTGCGGCGACACGATGGTGGAGAACAGCGACACGAAGAACAGCGTGGCCTTGGGATTGAGCAGATTTGTCAGGGCCCCGATCGCCAGCGAACGGCGCGCAGGCCGGGCCGCGGGATCGTGCGCGCCGGGATCGGGCAGCGTCGGCGTCGGGGCGCGGAAGCTCTTGATGCCGAGCCAGACCAGATAGGCGGCGCCGACCCATTTGACGATCGTGAAGGCGACGACCGAATGGGCGACGATCAGGCCGATGCCCAGCACCGTGTAGCCAACATGGACCAGGATCGCCGAGCCTACGCCGACCGCGGCGAGCACCCCGGCGCGGCGGCCGTGCACCACGCTCTCGCGCATCACGCAGGCGAAGTCGGCCCCCGGCGTCACCGCCGCGACCAGAAACACCGCCATCAGGGAGAGGAACTCGGCCGTGTGGGACATCAAAGGCCCAACTCCTCGCGATCGAAGACCTTTCGTCCATAGGCCTGCACGGCGGACCAGACCTTGTCTGGCGAATTGACTGGGTCGGCCAATTCCAGGTGAATTTTTACACTGACGAGTTCCTGAAGTGATGCCGCCCAGCACGCCCCTTCAAAGATCCAGATCGCCAGACGCTCCTTCTCGTCGCCGTATAACCGAACTCCGATATCGAGATCGCTGTCGCTACGATGATTCCCCCGAACTCGGCTCCCAAAGAGCCAGACCGATTGGATTTCCCCCCGCTCGCGTGCCCAACGCTCGATCGATGCCAGCTAACGGGAATCGATAGGCTCCTTTTCGATCACGTGTTTTCCGAGCTCCGACAGGCGGCGACAGGCCTGACCACCCGCATTCGCCGCGTTCCGCTGCGCGACAGGGGAGCTGGTCAATATTGAAGGATCGACGCGACCTCGTTCAGCCGGGCCTGGTTCTCGGCTTTGGATCGGAGTGTATCGGCACCGAAGTCGATCTCGTCACCGTTCTGGTCGATCCACTCGATGGAATGACCGTACTCGCTGACCCTCACCTTCTCGAAGTTCTTGGGCTTTTGCAGGTATGTAAAGATTTTGCCCCGGGCGATCGTTGGACGCAGGTCGACTATTCCCTGGTAGCCGTCGGTCCAGACGATCTTGAGAACTCCGTGAATCACAGGCTCTGCCGAGGCGATTCGTGGCAGCTTCTTCACCCTATGCTGCCGGGATGGAGATCGGACTGGCACTGAATCCAAGCTTTTAGCAGTTCGCTTTTTCGCGGCTTGGCCCATGTGACGACCTTCCGATACTGTGCTTTCGGTATATAGCCGTTGATGATCGACAAGCTGTCGATAGCGATTTGGGCACGATATTCGCCGTGCTCTACGTGAAAGTGCGCCGGCGAATGATCATCCCAATAGAACTGGATCTTGACCCCGTCGACGATCGCTACCGTGGGCATTACGCATCGCTGCCATCAATCGTTTGCGGACAAGATAGCACCGCCGCCTTGGCATAGTGTCAATTCTCAAAGATCCAGCACGAGCCGCGCCGGGTCCTCCAGGCTCTCCTTGACGCGCACCAGGAACGTCACGGCCTCCTTGCCGTCGATGACGCGGTGATCGTAGCTGAGCGCCAGATACATCATCGGGCGGATCTCGATCTTGCCGCCGACCACCACGGGCCGCTCCTGGGTCTTGTGCATCCCGAGGATGCCGGACTGCGGCGCGTTGAGGATCGGGGTCGACATCAGCGAGCCGTAGACGCCGCCGTTGGAGATCGTGAAGGTGCCGCCCTGCATCTCCTCGATCTTGAGCTGGCCGTCGCGGGCGCGACGGCCGAAATCGGCGATCGTCTTCTCGATCTCGGCCAGCGTCTTCGACTGGCAGTCACGCACCACCGGCACGACCAGGCCGCGATCGGTGCCGACCGCGACGCCGATGTGATAATAATTCTTGTAGACCATGTCGGCGCCGTCGATCTCGGCATTGACCGACGGGACCTCGCGCAGCGCCTGCACGCAGGCGCGGGTGAAGAAGCCCATGAAGCCGAGCTTCACCCGGTGCTTCTTCTCGAAAAGATCCTTGTACTGGTTGCGCAGCGCGATCACGGCCGTCATGTCGACCTCGTTGAAGGTCGTCAGCATGGCGGCGGTGTTCTGCGCATCCTTCAGGCGGCGCGCGATGGTCTGGCGCAGCTTGGTCATGCGCACGCGCTCCTCGCGCGCCGCGTCGTCGGGCGGCGAGGGGGCGCGCACCTGCACGGGCGCGACCGGCGGCGGCGCGAAGGCCTGGACGGGCGCCGGCGCGGGAGCCGCAGGCGCGGGCGCCGCGGCGCCGCGCTCGATCGCGGCCAGCATGTCGCCCTTGGTCACCCGGCCATCCCGGCCGGTGCCGGCGACGCCGGAGGCCGGCACGCCGCTCTCCGCCTCCAGCCGGCGGACCGACGGGGCGAGCGGGGCGTCCTGCTTGGTCGCGTCCTGCTTGGCGACCGCCGGAGCCGCAGCCGTGTGAGCGGGCGGCGGCGCGGCCGGCTTCGACTTCTCGGCCTTGGCGGCGGGCGCGGCGCCGGCGGCAGCCGCGGCACCCTCGGCGATCTGCCCGAGCAGCGCGCCGACCGCGACGGTCTCGCCGTCCGACACGGCGATCTCGGAGAGCACGCCGGCGGCGGGCGCCGGCACCTCGATGGTGACCTTGTCGGTCTCGAGCTCGACCAGCGGCTCGTCCACCGACACCGGCTCGCCCGCCTTCTTGAACCAGCGGCCGATCGTGGCTTCGGTCACGGACTCGCCCAGGGTGGGCACGCGGATGTCAACCATCGTTCTTCGTATCCAAGGATCGGGCGGCGGACGCGGAGGGCGCGGCGGCGCGCGGATCGGGTTCGGGCGGGGGGCGGAGATGGCCGGGCACGGCGTCCGGCCAGGGACTGTGTTCGGGAGCGCGCGCGGCGATCAGCCCAGCGCGTCGTCGAGGAACGCCTTGAGCTGTGCGAGATGCTTGGACATCAGGCCCGTCGCGGTGGCGGCGGAGGGCGGGCGCCCGACATAGCGGGGCCTGCGGTACTCGCCGGCGACCTGGTTCATCACCCATTCCAGATACGGCTCGACGAAGGTCCACGCGCCCATGTTGCGCGGCTCTTCCTGGCACCACACCACCTCGGCGTTCTTGAACCGCTGCAGGCGGGCCAGCATCGCCTTGGTCGGGAACGGATAGAGCTGCTCGACGCGCAGCAGATAGATGTCGTCGATGCCGCGCTTCTCGCGCTCCTCGTAGAGATCGTAATAGACCTTGCCGGTGCACAGCACGATGCGGCGGATCTTGCGGTCGGGGGCGAGCCGGATGTGCTCGCCGTGACGGCTATCCGCGTCGTCGGGCAGCAGGCGGTGGAACGACGTGCCGGCCGTCATCTCGTCGAGTCGCGACACCGCCCGCTTGTGGCGCAGCAGGCTCTTCGGCGTCATCAGGATCAGCGGCTTGCGGAAGTCGCGCTTCAGCTGTCGGCGCAGGATGTGGAAGTAGTTCGCCGGCGTCGTGCAGTAGGCGACCTGCATGTTGTCCTCGGCGCACATCTGCAGATAGCGCTCGAGCCTGGCCGAGGAGTGCTCCGGCCCCTGCCCCTCGTAGCCGTGCGGGAGCAGGCAGACGAGGCCGGACATGCGCAGCCACTTGCGCTCGCCCGACGACAGGAACTGGTCGAACACCACCTGGGCGCCGTTGGCGAAGTCGCCGAACTGCGCCTCCCACAGCACGAGCGCGTTCGGCTCGGCCAGCGAGTAGCCGTACTCGAAGCCGAGCACCGCCTCCTCGGACAGCATCGAGTTGATCACCTCGAAGCGGGCCTGGCCGGGCTTGACGTAGTTGAACGGCGTGTGGCGGTTCTCGGTCTCCTGGTCGATCAGCACGGCGTGGCGCTGCGAGAAGGTGCCGCGCTCGGAATCCTGACCCGACAGACGGACCGGATGGCCGTCGGCCAACAGGGTGCAGAATGCGAGCGCCTCGCCGGTCGCCCAGTCGATCCCCTCGCCGGTGTCGATCGCCTTGCGGCGGGCGTCGAGGAACCGCTGGATGGTGCGGTGGAGATTGAAGCCGGCCGGGACCGAGGTGATCTTGTCGCCGATCTCCTTCAGGGTCTCGGCCTCGACGCCGGTGTTGCCGCGCCGCGGGTCGTCGCTCGGGGCGGCGACCTTCATGCCGGCCCAGCGGCCGTCCAGCCAGTCGGCCTTGTTCGACTTGTAGCCGTGGCTGGCGTCGAACTCGGCGTCGAGCCGCGCCCGCCAGTCGGCCTTCATCTTCTCGACCTCGCCGTCGGTGACGATGCCCTCGGCGAACAGCTTCTTCGAGTAGATCTCCAGCGTCGACGGATGCGAGCGGATCTTCTTGTACATCAGCGGCTGGGTGAACGACGGCTCGTCGCCCTCGTTGTGGCCGAACCGCCGGTAGCAGAACATGTCGATGACGACCGGCTTCTGGAACTTCTGGCGGAACTCGGTCGCCACCTTGGCGGCGAACACCACGGCCTCCGGATCGTCGCCGTTGGCGTGGAAGATCGGCGCCTCGATCATCTTGGCCGTGTCGGACGGGTACGGCGACGAGCGCGAGTAGCGCGGATAGGTCGTGAAGCCGATCTGATTGTTGACGATGAAGTGGATCGAGCCGCCGGTGCGGTGGCCGCGCAGGCCGGAGAGGCCGAAGCACTCCGCCACCACGCCCTGGCCGGCGAACGAGGCGTCGCCCGAGATGAGGAGCGGCAGCACCTGGGTGCGGTCCTCGGTCGTGCAGCCGTGCTGGTCCTGCTTGGCCCGCGTCTTTCCGAGCACCACCGGGTTGACGATCTCGAGATGCGACGGGTTGGCGGTGAGCGACAGATGCACGCTGTTGCCGTCGAACTCGCGGTCCGACGAGGCGCCGAGGTGATACTTGACGTCGCCGGAGCCCTCGACCTCGTCGGGCGTGAACGAGCCGCCCTTGAACTCGTGGAAGATGGCGCGGTGCGGCTTGGCCATCACCTGGGCCAGCACGTTGAGGCGGCCGCGGTGGGCCATGCCGACCGCGATCTCCTTCACGCCGAGCGCGCCGCCGCGCTTGATGATCTGCTCGAGCGCCGGGATCATCGATTCCGAGCCGTCCAGGCCGAACCGCTTGGTGCCGGTGAACTTCACGTCGCAGAACTTCTCGAAGCCCTCGGCCTCGACCAGCTTGTTGAGGATGGCGCGCTTGCCCTCGCGGGTGAAGTGGATCTCCTTGTCGGGACCCTCGATGCGCTCCTGCAGCCAGGCCTTCTGGGCCGGGTCGGTGATGTGCATGAACTCGACGCCGAGCGTCTGGCAGTAGGTGCGCTTCAGGATCGCGATGATCTGGCGCAGCGTGCCGAACTCCATGCCGAGCACGAAGTCGAGATAGATGCGGCGGTCGAAGTCGGCCTCGGTGAAGCCGTAGGAGCGCGGGTCGAGCTCCTCGTGGTCCTTGATCGCCTCGAGGCCGAGCGGATCGAGGTCGGCGTGCAGATGGCCGCGCATGCGGTAGGCGCGGATCAGCATCAGGGCGTGCAAACTATCGCGCGTCGCCTGCTGGACGTCGGCCGTGGTGAGGTCGACCCCGTAATGCTGCGCCTTCTGGGCGATGCGATCGGTGAGGCGGATCGCCGCCTCCTGGGCCTCGGGCTCGACGATGCGGATCGGGCCTTCCTCGACCACCGGCCAGTGCGGCTCCTTCCAGGAGGCGCCGCGCGCCGAGCGCGCCACGTCCGAGGCCGTGTCCTTGAGGCCGGAGAAGAACACCCGCCACTCGGTGTCGACCGCCTTCGGATCGGCTTCGTAGCGCGCGTAGAGGTCTTCGATATAGGCGGCGTTGCCGCCGTAGAGGAACGAGGTGAGGGCGAATTGAGCGTTCGCGTCTTGGCGGGACATGAACGGGTCCTGATCGCGGGGCGAGGCCCCTGGGGGAGCGGGAGCGAGCCGGGCCGGCCCGGGAAACCGCCGCGGCCGGAGCCCCTATTTAGGCGCCTTCCCGCGCCGCGACAACGATTTCATGAAGGAGAATCGGGGTAGGAGTGAATCAATTTTCACCAAACTGGACGGCGGTTCGGGTTCTTAACGCCGTGCAGCCTTCGGCCCGACGGCGTCAGCCGCGGACGCCCTTGGCAATCGAGACGGCGAGGTTCGGGTTGGCCGGGTTGGGGATCACGTCGCGGGTCGCCGGCACGACGACGAGGTCCATGTCCTCCATCGGGATGGCGCCGAGCAGCACCTCGGTGCCGAGCACCATGGCCCCGGCGACGCCGCGGCGATTGGCGACCGAGATCAGGATCGGTCCGACATAGGGCACCCGGCGGCGCGACCCGTCGGCGAGCGTCACCTCGCGGCGGTCGAGCTCGTCCAGCGCCAGCTGGAGCGCCACATGCTCGGGAATGCAGAGGTGGAGCGCGCCGGTGTCGGCGAGCGCCGGCGCCTCGACGGCCGCGAGGTCCGGCCGCCGGGCGTTCTCGAGGCGAACCTGGGTGCCGGCGGACAGCATGGCGGCGCGGCGTCCTCGGCTTCACCTCTCCCCGCCGAGGAGAGGTCGGATCCCGCGCGACCGCGCGAGATCCAGGTGAGGGGGCGCCGCGCCATCCAGCCGGTGGTGCGGGCCCGGCGAGGGAGCCTCCTACTTCTTCAGGATCTCGGCGAGCGTGGTGCCGAGGCGCGCCGGCGACGGCGACACCTTGATGCCGGCCGCTTCCATCGCCGCGATCTTGCTCTTGGCGTCGCCCTTGCCGCCGGCGATGATCGCGCCGGCATGGCCCATGCGGCGGCCGGGGGGCGCCGTGACGCCGGCGATGAAGCCGACCATCGGCTTCTTGCGGCCGCGCTTCGCCTCGTCGATGACGAACTGCGCCGCGTCCTCCTCGGCCGAGCCGCCGATCTCGCCGATCATGATGATCGACTCGGTCTTCGGGTCGGCCAGGAACTTCTCCAGCATGTCGATGAACTCGGTGCCCTTCACCGGGTCGCCGCCGATGCCGACCGCCGTGGTCTGGCCGAGCCCGACCTGGGTGGTCTGGAACACCGCCTCGTAGGTGAGGGTGCCGGAGCGCGACAGCACGCCGACCGAGCCGGGCTTGAAGATGTTGCCCGGCATGATGCCGATCTTGCACTCGCCGGCGGTGAGCACGCCCGGGCAGTTGGGGCCGATCAGGCGCGACTTGGAGCCGTCGAGCGCCCGCTTCACCTTCACCATGTCGAGCACCGGAATGCCCTCGGTGATGCAGACGATCAGCGGGATCTCGGCCTGGATGGCCTCGCAGATCGCGTCGGCCGCGCCGGGCGGCGGCACGTAGATGACCGAGGCGTCGGCCCCGGTCTTCTCGCGCGCCTCGGCGACGGTGTCGAACACCGGCAGGCCGAGATGGGTCGAGCCGCCCTTCCCGGGCGAGGTGCCGCCGACCATCTTGGTCCCGTAGGCGATCGCCTGCTCGGAGTGGAAGGTGCCGTTCTTGCCGGTGAAGCCCTGGCAGATGACCTTGGTGTTCTTGTCGATCAGGATGGACATCAGGCGTTCCCCCGCACGGCCTTGACGATCTTCTGGGCGGCGTCGTCGAGATCGTCGGCCGACACGACGTTGAGGCCGGAGTCGGCGATGATCTTCTTGCCGAGCTCGACATTGGTGCCCTCGAGCCGCACGACCAGCGGCACCGCGAGCCCGACCTCCTTGACGGCCGCACACACGCCCTCGGCCAGCACGTCGCACTTCATGATGCCGCCGAAGATGTTGATCAGGATGCCCTTCACCTTCGGGTCGGCGGTGATGATCTTGAACGCCTCGGTGACGCGCTCCTTGGAGGCGCCGCCGCCGACATCGAGGAAGTTGGCCGGCTCCTCGCCGTACAGCTTGATGATGTCCATGGTCGCCATGGCGAGACCGGCGCCGTTGACCATGCAGCCGATGTTGCCGTCGAGCGCGACGTAGGAGAGGTCGTGCTTGGAGGCCTCGATCTCCTTCTCGTCCTCCTCGGTCAGGTCGCGCAGCGCCACGATGTCCGGATGGCGATAGAGCGCGTTGCCCTCGAACGAGATCTTGGCGTCGAGGCAGATCAGCTTGCCGTCCTTGGTGACGACCAGCGGATTGATCTCCAGCATGGTCATGTCCTTGGCGACGAAGGCGCCGTAGAGCTTGTTGACCAGCACCTCGGCCTGCTTGGCGAGATCGCCCTTCAGGCCCAGCGCCTGGGCGATGCGGCGGCCGTGATGCGGCATGATGCCGGTCGCCGGATCGATCGAGAACGACACGATCTTCTCGGGGGTCTCGGCGGCGACGTGCTCGATGTCCATACCGCCTTCGGTCGACACCACGAAGGAGATGCGGCCGGTGCCGCGATCGACCAGCGCGGAGAGGTAGAACTCCTTGTCGATCGCCGAGCCTTCCTCGATGTAGAGCCGGTGCACCTCTTTTCCACGCGGCCCCGTCTGGTGCGTGACCAGGATCGAGCCGAGCAGGCGCTTGGCCTCCTTCTCGACGTCCTCGACGCTCTTCACGACCTTGACGCCGCCGGCCTTGCCGCGGCCGCCGGCGTGGATCTGCGCCTTCACCACCGTGACGGCGGAGGCGAGCTCCTTGGCCGCCTTGACGGCCTCGTCGACCGAGAAGGCCGCGACGCCGCGCGGCGTCGGCACCCCGAACTCGCGCAGCACCGCCTTCGCCTGGTATTCGTGAATGTTCATGCCACACCCCCGCTCGCGTCCGGCGGCGCCGGACGGCGTTGCCACGCTTCAGTGTCTCGGTTCGGGGCGCCGGGCCGAAGCCGCGCGCGCCCCGAGGTCGCTGTCGTATCGTTTCCGGCTGACCGGCTCGCCGTCGTTCCGGGGCGCGGCGGAGCCGCGAACCCGGAATCCAGCGGCAAGCTCCGAACTCTCGGCTGGATTCCGGGTTCGGCGCTGCGCGCTGCCCCGGAATGACCACCGGATCAATCAGCCGGACGCCGTCACGGAACGTCGCGCCGGAACCGCGTCAGGCCGCGAGGTCGGGCGCGATCTTCTTGCAGGCCTCGATCAGGCCCTTCACGGCATCGGCCGACTTGTCGAAGGCGGCGCGGTCGCCACCGGCCAGCTCGATCTCGACGATGCGCTCGACGCCCTTGCTGCCGATCACCACCGGGACGCCCACATAGGTGTCCTTCAGGCCGTACTCGCCGGCGAGATGGACGGCGCAGGGGAGCACCCGCTTCTTGTCGCGAAGATAGCTCTCCGCCATGGCGATCGCCGAGGCGGCCGGCGCGTAGAAGGCCGAGCCGGTCTTCAAGAGGTTGACGATCTCGGCGCCGCCGTTGCGGGTGCGGTCGATGATCGCGTCGAGGCGGGCCTGGGTGGTCCAGCCCATCTTCACGAGGTCGGGCAGCGGGATGCCGGCGACGGTCGAGTACTTGGCGAGCGGCACCATGGTGTCGCCGTGGCCGCCGAGCACGAAGGCCGTCACGTCCTCGACCGACACGTTGAACTCGTCGGCCAGGAAGTAGCGGAAGCGCGCCGAGTCGAGCACGCCGGCCATCCCGACCACCATGGTCTTGGGCAGGCCCGAATACTTCTGCAGCGCCCACACCATCGCGTCGAGCGGGTTGGTGATGCAGATCACGAAGGCGTTCGGCGCGTACTTGCGGATGCCGGAGCCGACCTGCTCCATCACCTTCAGATTGATGCCGAGGAGATCGTCGCGGCTCATGCCGGGCTTGCGCGGCACGCCCGCCGTGACGATGCAGACCGAGGCGCCCTCGATCGCCTCGTAGGAGTTGGTGCCGGCGTAGCGGGCGTCGAAACCGTCGACGGGCGAGGACTCGGCGATGTCCAGGGCCTTGCCCTGGGGAATTCCTTCGGCGATGTCGAACATCACGACGTCGCCGAGCTCCTTCAGCCCGACGAGATGGGCCAGCGTGCCACCGATCTGACCTGCGCCGATCAATGCGATTTTGTGCCGTGCCATTGTGGGGAAGTCCTCGAACTTTTGCTGTCCGGTGGGGGTTTCGGGTGTTATCGCGTTCCCGTGATGCGTTCAAGTCGCGCCCCGCCGTCGCGACCGTATTCGCACCCTGGGCCTAATCCGCGCGACCAGCGGCGCGCGAAAGCCATGGTCGACAGTTCTTCCCGGCTGCATCCGCCCGGCCGCTCCAGCCGACCCGCCACGGCGGGGCGACGTGTCATAAGGTCCCGGTTCGTCACGTCTCGACGAGACCGGCGGTGTCGCCCGACATGGTGCCGCGCTGGCCGTGCGGCAGCTCGAGATAGCTCTCCGAGCCCATCTCGATCAGCCGCGACACGGTGCGCTTGAACTCGTTCGCCTCGTAGCCGACGGTCGCGTGATAGAGGCCCTCCGGCTCGGCGTCGGCGGAGGCGACCAGCTTCACGCCGTGATCGTAGAGCATGTCGATCAGGGCGATGAAGCGCTTGGCCTCGTTGCGCTTGGCGAAATCCATCACCGGCACGCGGTCGATCACCAGCGTGTGGAACTCGTGGGCGATGCGCAGATAATCGGAGGCGCCGAGCGGCTGCTCGCACAGATCGTGGAAGCTGAAGCGGGCGGCGCCCATGCCGGCGCGCGGCACCTTCACGACGCGGCCCTTCACGGTCATGGTGTGATGCGTGGTCTCGTGGCCGCCGGTCAGCCGGTGCCAGGCGTCGTCGAGCGCCGCATCGGCCGTGGCGTCGGCCGGGGTGTGCCACACCGGCACGCCGGCGAGCTTCTCGCGCCGATAGTCGGTGCGGGCGTCGAGCCGCAGCACCTCCATGTGCTCCTTCAGGAGCCCGATGAAGGGCACGAACAGGGCGCGGTTGAGCCCGTCCTTGTAGAGCTCGTCCGGCACGACGTTGGAGGTCGCGACCACCACGACCCCGCGCTCGAACAGCTTCGTGAACAGCCGCCCCAGGATCATGGCGTCGGCGATGTCGGTGACGTGAAACTCGTCGAAGCACAGCAGCCACGCCTCGGCGGCGAGATCGCCGGCCGTCAGCGCGATCGGGTCGCCACCCGAAATCTCGCCGGCCTTGAGGCGGCGGCGATAGACGTGCACGCGCTCGTGGACGTCGGCCATGAACTCGTGGAAATGGGCGCGGCGGCGCTTCTCGGTCGGGCTCGTCGCGTAGAACAGGTCCATCAGCATGGTCTTGCCGCGACCGACCTCGCCGTGGAGGTAGAGCCCGCGCACGAAGGGCCGCCGCTTCGCCTCGCGGCCGCCGAACAGCCAGCCCAGCGCCGAGGACTTCTTGGCGATCCGCGCGGTGGCGAGGCGCTCCTGCAGGGCCCCGAGCGCCTCGACGACGCGCCCCTGGGCGCGGTCGCGCTCGATCTCTCCGGCCGCGACGAGGGCGGCATATCGCTCGGTGATGGACAATCAGCGTTCCGGGTCGCGGGATCGGGTTTCGTTTAGCCGGCGGGGCGGTCGATCCACAAGCACGATGTTCATGATTCACTGCGTCTTCTGCGACCGACCCGGGCGGGTCGCCGGGGACGGAACGCCGCATGCAACTTTTGTCTATAAGCATTCGCGCATAACGAGAATCCCCTCGACCCTTACGACAGATCAAATTCCCGGAATACCAGCGCTGCGATAGTGACCCCTGGCGTCGGGGGACGCCGTACTTATGTTGCAGTGCAACAAGAGTCGTCGGACCGAGAGTCCGGTCCGGGACAGTCCGGACGTGCACGGGGAAACGCCGGGGACCGAAGACGCGCAAGCGCAGGAGACCCCCGGAATGCAGGAAGTGTTCATCGAAGGCGGATTGATCCGCAAGCTGTGGCCGATCGAGGCGCGCTCCTATCGCGAGCATCTGTTGCGGCTCGACGCCGAGAGCCGCCGCAATCGCTTCGGCGGCGCCGTGTCGGACGAGATGATCCGCAGCTATGCGGCGAAGATCGACGCCGACACGATCATTCACGGCTTCTTCGTCGACGGGGTTCTGCGCGGCGCCGCAGACCTGCGGATGATCCCGCCGGCCAGCAGCCACGAGGCCGAGGCTGCATTCAGCGTCGAACGGCCCTGGCAGAGCCACGGCGCCGGCTCGGCGCTCCTGGAGCGGTGCCTGCTGGTCGCCCGCAACCGCGGCATCAAGCTGATGCATGTCGCCTGCATGGCCGAGAACCACCGGATGCAGCAGCTCGCGCGCAAGTTCGAGGCCGAGTTCTCGTTCGATTTCGGCACCGTGGTCGGCAAGGTGCAGAACGCCCGGCCGACCCCGCTCTCGGTGATGCGCGAGATCCTCACCGACGGCCACAGCCTGGCCGCCGCGTATCTCGATTTCCAGGTCCGCCTGCTGCGCCCGACGGCCGGCGCGGCCGCGGCGGCTCAGCCCTCCGCCGGGCCGGCGAGCGCCTCGGCCCGCAACGGATAGGCGGCCTCGACCACATAGGGACCGCCGCCCGTCGAGGCGCGCGACGACATCAGCACGAATCGCTCGACCGGGAACGCGGCCGAGCGGAAGTCCGCCCGGGCCGCCAGATAGTCGGCGACCTGGCGCGACGAGGTCTGGCGCAGCCGCGCCAACGTGACGTGCGGCGAAAACTTCCGCCCCTCAGCCGGGATGCCGATCCGCTGCATCAGCCGCTCGTGCTCGGCCTGCAGCTCGACGAGCGGCGGGACGGCCGGCGCCGCGGCGAAGACGGCACGCGGCTTGCGGCCCCCGAAGGCGTCGAGCCCGTCGAGCACGAGATCGAAGGCGGCGCGCCGCACCCCGGCCAGCACCTGGACCACGTCGTTCGCCAGCGCGTCGTCGATGTCGCCGATGAAGCGCAGCGTCAGGTGATAGTTTTCGGGATCGATCCAGCGCGCCCCCGGCAGGCCGCCGCGCAGCATCGACAGCCGCTCGCCGATATCGGCGGGAATCTCCAGGGCGGTGAAGAGTCTGGGCATCGCTTTCGTCCGGGTTTCGCTCTCCGGGTCATTCCCGGGCGCGGGCCGAAGGCTCGCGAACCCGGAATCCAACCATACGCTCCGAGATCGCGGCTGGATTCCGGGTCCGGCGCGGTGCGCCGGCCCGGAATGACGGCACCGCCGTCACTTGCCGTCGCGGCGGGCCGCGGCGCGGCCGACCAGCGCCTCGACCTTGGGCAGGATGCGCTCGACGATCACGGCGATGCCCTTGGCCTCGGGATGCATCCCGTCGCGCTGGTTGAGGCCGCGCTCGGCCGCCACCCCGTCCAGGAAGAACGGATAGAACAGCACGTCGTGCTTTTCGGCCAGATCCGGGAAGATGCGGTCGAAGGCCTGCTTGAACTCCGGTCCCATGTTGGGCGGCGCCAGCATGCCGGCGAGCAGCACCGGCAGGCCGCGCGCCTTCAGCCGCGTCAGGATCTCGTCCAGCGCCGTGCGGGTGACGGCCGGGTCGGTGCCGCGCAGTGCATCGTTGGCGCCGAGCTCGACGATCACGCCGTCGACGTCGTCGCCGACCGCCCAGTCGAGCCGGGCGAGGCCGTCGGTCGCCGTGTCGCCCGACACGCCGGCGTTGACGACGGTGACGGGCCGGGGCGTGCGACCGTTCGCCGCGAGCGCCTTCTCCAGCCGCACCGGAAACGAGTCGGCGGGCGGCAGGCCGTAGCCGGCGGTGAGCGAATCCCCGAGCGCGACGATCTTCAGAGGGGGCGGCGTGGTCTGGGACGTCGTGGTCTGGGACGTTGTGGTCTGGGCCATGGCGCCTGACGTACCCGCCAAGGCGAGCAGCGTCACGCCGGCGAGCCCGGCGACCAGGGCGGCGCGCCGGCCCGGCTGGACCCGGCGTCCCGGCGTCCCATATGAGGGAGGCTGCCGTCGCGCCCGGACCCAGCCTTCCCGGGACCGCGCCGGCGCTGGGGCGCGGCCGACCGGCACTCCCGTCTCCTCCCGCCACGGACGGCGCAGCACAGACCCGACAATGGACGACACAAGCTCCAAGACCACACGCTCCGAGATCATTCGCTCCCTCGCACCCGCCATCTCGCTGTCCGGCGTCGACCTGTCGCTCGGCCGGGATGCGGCGCGGGTCCACATCCTGAAAGACATCGCCTTGGATATAGGGCGTGGCGAGGCGATCGGCCTCACCGGACCGTCGGGATCGGGCAAATCGACGCTGCTGATGGTGATGGCGGGGCTCGAGCGGCCGGATTCCGGCGCGGTCGTGGTCGACGGTACCGATCTCGGCGGCCTCGACGAGGACGCGCTGGCGCGGTTTCGTGGCCGCAAGATCGGCATCGTGTTCCAGTCCTTCCACCTGATCCCGACCATGACGGCGATCGAGAACGTCGCCGTGCCGCTGGAGCTGGCCGGCAACCGCGACGCCTTCGACATCGCCCGCGCCGAGCTCGCCGCGGTCGGGCTGGGCGAGCGGCTCGGCCATTACCCGTCCCAGCTCTCGGGCGGCGAGCAGCAGCGCGTCGCGCTCGCCCGCGCGCTGGCCCCCGCGCCTTCGATCCTGGTCGCCGACGAGCCGACCGGCAATCTCGACGAGGCGACGGGCCGCGGCATCGTCGACCTGATGTTCGCCGGCCAGGCCGAGCGCGGCATGACGCTGGTGCTGGTCACCCACGATCCCGGCCTCGCGGCGCGCTGCGACCGCGTCGTGCGCATGCGCTCCGGCCGCATCGATGCCGACACCGCGGCCGGCCGGGCCGGCACGCCGGCGATGGCGACGCGATGACGGCCGCCGACGTTCCCGTCGGCGACGCGCCGACCCGCTCCGTGACGGTCTCGCGCTGGCGCACGCTCCTGCGCATCGCGACCCGCGACCTGCGCGGTGGCCTGTCCGGCTTCTCGGTGTTCATCGCCTGCATGGCGCTCGGCGTGATGACCATCGCGGGCGTCGGCTCGATCTCGCGCAGCCTCTCGGAAGGCATCGCCCAGCAGGGCCGCGCGATCCTGGGCGGCGACATTTCGTTCAATCTCGTGCAGCGCGAGGCGAGCCCGGACGAGCGGGCCTTCATCGCCGCGAGCGGCGACCTCTCGGTCGCGGCCGCCATGCGGGCGCTCGCCCGCACGCCGGACGGCAAGTCGACGCTCGTCGAGCTGAAGGCCGTCGACGCCGCCTACCCGCTCTACGGGCAGGTCGAGACCGACCCGCCGGCGCCGCTGTCGGCCCTGCTGGCGCGCGACGGCGACGCCTTCGGCGCCGTGGTCGATCCGCTGCTGCTGGCGCGGCTGGGTCTCGAGCGCGGCGCCCGGGTGACGGTCGGCGCGGCCACGCTGGTGCTGAACGGCAGCATGGTGCGCGAGCCCGACCGGCTCGCCGGCGGCGTCGGCTTCGGGCCGCGCGTGCTGGTGAGCGAGGATGCACTGCGCGCCTCCGGCCTTCTCCAGCCCGGCAGCCTGGTGCGCTGGCTCTATCGCGTGCGCCTGCCCGGCGATCCGATCGCCGCGTCCGAGGCGGTCGAGACGGCGGCGAACCGGCGCTTCCCCTCCGCCGGCTGGGAGGTGCGGGCGAGCGGCAACGCCTCGCCGGCGCTGGAGCGCAACATCGACCGCTTCACCCAGTTCCTGACGCTGGTCGGGCTCACCGCCCTGCTGGTCGGCGGCGTCGGGGTCGCCAACTCCACCCGCCACTATCTCGACCGCAAGCGCGACACCATCGCGACGCTCAAGTCGCTCGGCGCCACCGGCGGCCAGGTGGTGGGGCTCTACTTCGCCCAGATCCTGCTGCTCGCGGCGATCGGTGGCGCGATCGGGCTCGCGCTCGGCGCCGCCCTGCCCTTCGTGATCGCCGGCGCGCTCGGTGCCGTGCTGCCGCTGCCGCTGGCGCCGACGCTCCATCTCGACGTGCTCGCGCTGTCGCTGCTGTACGGACTCCTCACCGCCGTCGCCTTCGCGGCATGGCCGCTCGGCCGCGCCCACGACGTGCCGGTGTCGGCGCTGTTCCGCGACGCCGTGACGCCCGACCAGCGCCGTCCGCGCCGGCGCTACATGGTGGCGACCGCGCTCGCCGCGCTGGCGCTCGCGGCGCTCGCCGTCGGCGCCTCCTACGACCGGCGCATCGCGCTCGCCTTCGTCGGATCGGCGGTCGCCGTGCTGCTGCTGCTGCGTCTCGTCGCCACCGCCGTGATGGCGGCGGCGCGCCGCGCGCCGCGGGCGCGTTCGGCGGTGCTGCGGCTCGCCGTCGCCAACATCCACCGGCCGGCCGCTCTGACCCCGACCGTCGTCATCTCGCTCGGGCTCGGCATGGCGCTGCTCGTCACCATCCTGCAGGTCGACGGCAACCTCCGCCACCAGCTCACCGCGACGCTGCCCGAGCGGGCGCCGTCCTTCTTCTTCCTCGACATCCCGACCCGCGATGGCGCCCGCTTCGACGCGCTGGTGAAGGCACGGGGCGAGGTCGCGACACTGGAGCGCGTCCCGATGCTGCGCGGCCGGATCGTCGCGGCGAACGGCGTCAAGGCCGAGGACCTGAAGATCCGCCCCGACGCCGCCTGGGCGCTGACCGGCGACCGCGGCATCACCTATTCGGGCACGGTACCGGAGGGCTCGCGCGTCATCGAAGGGACCTGGTGGGGCGAGGACTATCGCGGCCCGCCGCTCCTCTCGCTGGAGAAGCGCATCGCCGAGGGGATCGGCCTGAAGCTCGGCGACACCCTGACCGTGAACGTGCTCGGCCGCGACATCACGGCCCGCATCGGCAACATCCGCACCGTCGACTGGCAGTCGCTCGGCATCAACTTCGTGCTGGTGTTCTCGCCCGGCGCCTTCGCCGGGGCCCCGCACACCGACATCGCCACCGTGACGTTCCGCGACGGCGGCACGCCGGCCGAGGAGGCCGCGCTCCTGAACGCGGTGGCGCAGGGCTTTCCGGCCATCACCCCGGTGCCGGTCAAGGACGCGCTCGGCGAGGTGGCGCGCGTCGTCGGCAATCTCGCGCGCGCCGTGCAGGGGGCGAGCGGCATCACGCTCCTCTCCGCCGTCCTGGTGCTGGCCGGGGCGCTCGCCGCGGGTCATCGCCACCGGGTCTACGACGCCGTGGTGCTCAAGACGCTCGGCGCCACCCGCCGCCAGCTGGTCGGCGCCTACCTGATCGAATACCTGCTGATCGGCGCCGCTGCCGTGCTGTTCGGCATGCTGGCCGGCTCGGTCGCCGGGTGGCGGATCGTCGCGGGCCTGATGAACCTGCCGTTCGTCTGGCAGGCCGTCCCGGCCCTGGCGGCGGCGCTCGGCGCGCTCGCCGTGACGGTCGCCTGCGGCCTCGTCGGCACCGTCGCGGCGCTGGGGCGCAAGCCCGCCGGCGTGTTGAGGGCTCTTTAACCATTCGGCGGCCAGGTGAGGCCGCGACGTCTTCGACGCCGCGGCTTTGCGACAACACGCCGCGATACAAATGCCGGTTGGGCCAAGCGAATTCGCGGTTTGCGACAATCCGTCGCCGACGCGCCGGAGCGGCCGCTCGCATATAATGGGCACACATCGAGCCGTCCCATCCCGACGGCTCGACCCGCGGGGCGACACGCCGCGGATTGGCGGACAACACGAGAAGGGGGTTCGACGATGTCGGACTACGAGCGTCAAACGATCGGGGCGGCCTACGGGACGGTGCCGCGTGCCGAGGCCGCGGCCATCGACGCCGGCCTGCGCGCCTACATGCTGCGCGTCTACAACTACATGGTCCTGGGCCTCGCGATCACCGGCCTCGCCGCCCTCGGCATCTACATGCTGTCGGTCACGGGCGACCCGGCCTCCGCGGCCCGCGCGGTGATGCGCGGCGGCGTCGAGGGCCCGGCCCGCATCGGCAGCATGTACCTGACCCCGATCGGCTACGCGGTGTTCGTCTCGCCGCTCAAGTGGCTCGTGATGCTGGCCCCGCTCGGCCTCGTCTTCGCGCTGTCCTTCGGCGTCGAGCGCATGCGCCCGGCGACCGCCCAGATGCTGTTCTGGGTCTATGCCGCGCTGGTCGGCCTGTCGCTCGGCTCGATCTTCATGGTGTTCACCCACACCTCGATCGTGCGGGTGTTCTTCATCACGGCGGCCTCGTTCGGCGCGCTCAGCCTGTGGGGCTACACGACCCAGCGCGACCTGTCGGGCATGGGCTCGTTCCTGATCATGGGCCTGTTCGGCATCATCATCGCGAGCCTGGTGAACATCTTCCTCGGCTCGACCATGATGCAGTTCATCATCTCGGTGATCGGCGTGCTGGTCTTCGCCGGCCTCACCGCCTACGACACCCAGCGCCTGAAGAACGAGTACATCTACGGCGCCATGGAGGGCGAGGTGATGGAGCGCTCCGCCATCATGGGCGCGCTGTCGCTCTACCTGAACTTCATCAACCTCTTCACCATGCTGCTGCAGCTCTTCGGGCAGCGCGAGGAGTGACGCCGCGGCTGGACGCGAGCGTCGACCGACCGACCGGGGCCGCCACGCGGCCCCGGTTCGTTTTTAGACGCCAGGGCTACGCGCGGTCCGCCGCGTAGCCCTCCGAAGGGCCTGCGCGAAGAGAAAATCCGTTTACGACGTCGCCCGATGGCGAAAATGTCATGCGGCGCGACGCCCCGGCGGGCTTCACCGCGACGCGCCGGCGTCCTACATTCCGGCCAGGTTTGATGGGTGCGGGCTCCCCCCGAGCCCGCCCTCGGGTGGACAGAAAGGATCTTCCCCCATGTCGGACTTCGATCGCCATACCATCGCGTCCCGCGGCTATGCGGGCGACCGCGCCGCCGCGGTCGACCAGGGCCTGCGCGCCCACATGATCACCGTCTACAACTACATGGCGCTCGGCGTGGCGCTCACCGGCATCACGGCGTGGCTGACCTATCAGCTCGCCGTGGTCACCGACGCGGCCGGCAACATCACCGGCCTGACGGCGTTCGGGCAGACGCTGTTCGGCAGCCCGCTGATGTGGGTGCTGGTGCTCGCCCCGCTCGGGTTGGTGTTCTTCCTGAGCTTCCGCATCAACAGCCTGCAGGCCGGCACGGCCCGCACGCTGTTCTTCGTCTATGCCGGCCTGCTCGGCCTGTCGCTCGCCTCGATCTTCATGGTCTACACGGCGGCGTCGATCACCCGGGTGTTCTTCATCTCGGCCGCCGCCTTCGGCGCGCTGAGCCTGTGGGGCTACACGACCCAGAAGGACCTCTCGGGCATGGGCTCGTTCCTGATCATGGGCCTGTTCGGCCTGATCATCGCGAGCCTGGTCAACATGTTCCTGAAGTCGAGCGGGCTCGACTGGGCGCTGTCGGTCGCCGGCGTGCTGATCTTCGCCGGGCTCACCGCCTGGGACACCCAGAAGATCAAGGAGATGTACGACGTGAACGACGACGGCACGCTGGCCGGCCGCAAGGCCGTGATGGGCGCGCTCTCGCTCTATCTCGACTTCATCAACCTGTTCCTGATGCTGCTCCGCTTGGTCGGCGACCGCCGCTGACGCGGCCGGCAGCACCCAAGACACGCTCCCGAGACGAAACGCCCCGGCCTTGCGCCGGGGCGTTTTCGTTTCCGAGACCGCGCGGTCGCGGCGTCCGCCCTCAGCTCACCACGCGCAGGCTGACCCGGTCGAGCTCGCGCAGCACGCGGTCGAGCTCGTGTCCGACCTTGACGATCAGCCCGGTCGCCGAGACGACCCGCCAGGCGCCCTGGCGGCGCGACAGCTTGGGATTCTTTTCGATGCGATAGAGCGGCACCTCGGCGGTGCGGCGGAACACCGAGAAGACGGCCCGGTCCTTGTGGAAATCGATGGCGTAGTCGCGCCACTCTCCGGACGCGACCTTGCGGCCATAGAGGCCGAGGATGCGGGAGAGCTCGAACTTGTTGAAGGTGACGCGGGAGGGGGTGGCGGGGAACGCGGCGAGCACCGCTCCCTCGCCCGCGCGGGACTCGCTCGGGTCAGTGTCGCCAAGCTCGAGGCTCATCCGGCTCCTCCTGGTGAGTGTCGTCGTCCCGTCATGATCACCTTCGGGCCGCCGGAGAGCAAGGGCGACCGGGACGACGTCTGGCCGCGGCCCGGGCGGTGCGTGCCGCCCCGCCGCCCCTCCGGCAACGCCGCGGTCACGGCCTCTCACGGACCGATCACGCATTCGTCAATCGCTTCATAAGTTTGCCGGAATTCGGCCGCGCCCCGGCCGGGCCGGGATGCGATCACATCAGCGTCGGCCTAGGGTCCGGTCCGAGAAGAGAACCGGTTCCTCAGCCCCCCAGCCCCCCGGGCTCGTAAGGGCCGGACCCTGGCGTCGATGGACGGAGCGGCTTCGGCCGCCCGTCCGGGATCATCCCGATAGACAGCAAAAGGGCCGGTCCTGCCGGCCCTTCTTTTTTTGTTCCGGCGCGCAGGGCGCGTCGTCAGTGCAGCCGCTCGAAGGCCGCACCGTAGATCGCACCGGGCGCCTTGGCGGTGCCACCCTGGATCAGCACCGCGACCGCGTCGATCTTCTCGCTGATCCGCTCGCTGCGCAGATCCGCGACCGGCACCGACCAGGTGCGCTGCGCCCCGGTCCAGTCGCCGAGCTTCACCCAGCGGCGCACGACGTTGCTGTAGACGATGGTGCGGCCCCGATTCTCGCCGCGGCCGACCGCGACCTCGACGGCCGAGCTGACGCCGAGCAGCCAGACCTCGCCGGTGGTCGCCGGGACGGGGGCACCGGTGCCGGCCGCCACGGCGGGACGCGCGCCCTCGGTGCTCACCGACACCTTGCCGTCGGCGACCGACACGCGCACCGGAACCGACATCGCCATGCCCCGGGCGCGGCCGCGCGTCACCGCGGCCTCGATCGCCGTCCGGTCGCTGCCGAGCGCATGCACCGTGCCGTTGACGACCACCTGCGGCGTGTAGACGGAGCGGTCGCCGCGCGCCTGCGCGTAGGCGGTCTGGCGGGCGGTGTGGCGCGGATCGGCGAGCGTGTCCTTCCAGCCGAGATAATCCCAGTAGGTGATCGGCAGGCTGACCGCGACGAGGGTCGGGTCCGTCTTGAGCTCGGACAGCACCCGGTCGGCGGCCGGGCAGGACGAGCAGCCTTGGCTGGTGAACAGCTCGACCACGGCGCGGACCTGACCACCGAGCGCCGCCGGCAGCGCCGGGCTGGACTGGGCGGAGGAGAGCTGGGGAGCGCCGGCCGACGGCGGCGGTTGTACCGAGAGGGAGCGGGTCGCCGGTGGCGCGGCGGCGGGCGCTTGCGTCACGGGCGCTTGTTGGATCACGGGTGCGTATTGCGTCACGGGTGCCTGGGCGGCGGGCGCCTGGCCCGGAGACGGGGCAGAAGGCTGCGCGCAGGCCGGCGCGATCACGAGGCCGGATCCGATCAGGCCGAGCACGAGACCGCCGGTCCATCGCGCGCGTCTCGTTGTCATGGTCGACCTCGTCATCACATGAGGCGCGTCCGCGGGGGCGGCGCACCGGGCGGTCCGTTGCGACGGACCGGATGTGTTGTCCTCGAAGGGCCTGCGGCGTCCGGAGGGCGCGGGGCGGCGACACGATCGTCGCCGCACGACCTGGATAGTACGGCCTCGGCGTCGGCCGCCACTCACTTCGGAGTGAGGCCGTGTTTGCGCGTAGCCACACAGGATTGCACCGAATCGATCGGCGATTCGCGCGGCGATTCGATTCGGGTCGTGGACGATCGGCCGCCGCGCGAGCACGACGGCCGATCGGTGATGCGGTCCGCCGATCAGGCAGCGAGCTGGCGCAGCACGTAGTGCAGGATGCCGCCGTTGCGGAAGTACTCGAGCTCGTCGAGCGTGTCGATCCGACAGATCAGCGGCACCTTCTTCACCTTGCCGTTGCCCATGGTGATCTCGGCCGTGAGCGTCTGGCGCGGCTTCAGATCGGCGCCGAGACCGCGCAACGTGACCCGCTCGTCTCCCTTCAGCCCGAGCGACTGCCACGAGGTGCCCTCCTCGAAGACGAGGGGGACGACGCCCATGCCGATCAGGTTGGAGCGGTGGATGCGCTCGAACGACTGCGCGATCACAGCCCGGATGCCGAGCAGCACCGTTCCCTTGGCGGCCCAGTCACGCGACGAGCCGGTGCCGTACTCCTTGCCGGCGAACACCACGAGCGGGACATTCTCGCTCTTGTAGCGCATCGCCGCGTCGTAGATCGGCATCTGCTCCTTCGACGGGTAGTGGATCGTCACGCCGCCTTCGACGCCCGGCACCATCTGGTTCTTGATGCGGATGTTGGCGAAGGTGCCGCGCATCATCACCTCGTGATTGCCGCGGCGCGTGCCGTACTGGTTGAAGTCGAGCGGCTTCACCTTGTGGTCGATCAGGTACTGGCCGGCCGGCGACGTCACCTTGATCGAGCCCGCCGGCGAGATGTGGTCGGTGGTGATCGAGTCGAGGAACAGGCCGATGACGCGCGCCTCGACGATGTCGCTGGTCGCGCCCGGGGTCTTGCCCATGCCGGTGAAGTAGGGCGGGTTCTGCACGTAGGTCGAGCCGTTGTCCCACGCATAGGTGAGGCCGCCCTTGACCGAGATCTTGGCCCAGTTGGCGTCGCCCTTGAACACGTCTGCGTACTTCTTGGCGAACAGCTGCTTGGTCACCGCCTTCTTGACGACCGCGGCGATCTCCTTGCTGGTCGGCCAGATGTCCTTGAGGAACACCTTCTTGCCGGCCTTGTCGACGCCGAGCGGGGTCTTCACCGGATCGAAGTTCATGTTGCCAGCGATGGCGTAGGCGACGACCAGGGGCGGCGAGGCGAGATAGTTCGCCCGCACGTCCGGATTGACCCGGCCCTCGAAGTTGCGGTTGCCCGACAGCACGGCCGCGGCGACCAGGTCGTTCTCGTTGATCGACTTCGAGATCTCGGCCGGCAGCGGGCCGGAATTTCCGATGCAGGTGGTGCAGCCGAAGCCGACCAGGTTGAAGCCGAGCTTGTCGAGATCCTTCTGCAGGCCGGACTTGGCGAGATACTCGCCGACCACCTGCGAGCCGGGGGCGAGCGAGGTCTTCACCCACGGCTTGACCTTGAGGCCCTTGGCGACCGCCTTCTTGGCGACCAGGCCGGCGCCGAGCATGACGCTCGGGTTCGACGTGTTGGTGCACGACGTGATCGCCGCGATCACCACGTCGCCGTGACCGAGATCGTGATCACGTCCCTCGACCTCGACCCGCTTGCCGATCTCGCCGGGCTTGCCGAACTCCTCGGCGAGCGCCGCCTCGAAGCCGGCCTTCACCTTCTTGAGCGGCACCCGGTCCTGCGGCCGCTTCGGGCCGGCGAGCGACGGCTCGACCTTGGCGAGGTCGAGCTTGAGCACCTCGGTGAACACCGGGTCCGGCGTGTTGCGGGTGCGGTACATGCCCTGCGCCTTGGCATAGGCCTTGACCAGCGCCACCCGGGCGGCGCCCCGGCCGGTGCCGAGCAGGAACTCCAGCGTGTCCTCGTCGACCGGGAAGAAGCCGCAGGTCGCGCCGTATTCGGGCGCCATGTTGCCGATGGTCGCGCGGTCGGCGATCGTCAGGCCGGCGAGGCCGGGACCGAAGAACTCGACGAACTTGCCGACCACGCCCTTCTTGCGCAGCATCTGGGTGACGGTGAGGACGAGGTCGGTCGCCGTCACGCCCTCCTTGAGCTTGCCGTCGAGCCGGAAGCCGACCACCTCGGGCAGCAGCATCGAGTAGGGCTGGCCGAGCATCGCGGCCTCGGCCTCGATGCCGCCGACGCCCCAGCCCAGGACCGAGAGGCCGTTGACCATGGTGGTGTGCGAATCGGTGCCGACCAGCGTGTCCGGATAGGCGATCTCGGCCTCGACGGTCTTGCCGCCGACCGTGGCCTTGCCCTTGGCGCTCCACACGGTCTGCGACAGGTATTCGAGATTGACCTGGTGGCAGATGCCGGTGCCGGGCGGGACCACGCGAAAATTCTCGAAGGAGCGCTGCGCCCACTTGAGGAACTTGTAGCGCTCCTGGTTCTGCTTGTACTCCTCGTCGACGTTCTTCTTGAAGGCGTCGTTCGAGCCGAAATAATTGATGATCACCGAGTGGTCGATGACCAGGTCGACCGGAACCAGCGGGTTGATCTTCTTCGGGTCGCCGCCGAGATTCTTCATCGCGTCGCGCATCGCCGCGAGGTCGACCACGGCCGGAACGCCGGTGAAGTCCTGCATCAGCACGCGGGCCGGGCGGAACGCGATCTCACGGCTCGAGGTGCGCTTCTTCAGCCAGGCGGCGACGGCCAGGATGTCGTCCTTGGTGACCGTGCGCCCGTCCTCGTGGCGCAGCAGGTTCTCGAGCAGCACTTTCATCGAGAAGGGCAGGCGGGAGATTCCCGCGAGCCCGTTCTTCTCTGCGACCGGCAGGCTGTAATACACGTAGCTCTTGTTGCCGACCTTGAGGGTTCGGGTGCACTTGAAGCTGTCGATTGCGGTCATGAGGGTGGTTCCGTTCCGGCCGGGAGCCGGATGCCTGTCGACGAGAGCACCCCGTGGCGATAGTGATCGCCTGTGCTGCGGCACCGGGCTGTCGTCTGGTGGGTGATGGGCACGGTGGCTGCTTATAAGAGCTTTCTTGGAATTCTGCTACATCGTCGCGATTCTAAACAAGTCAACGGGGGACGGAGGCCGGCCGGGCCGGCTCCGGGGGCGGTCGAGACCGGGATGGACCTGATCGGAAGCGATCTCGCCTGCGTGCGGGGACAGCGCGAGATCTTCGCCGGGCTCGATTTCCGGGCCGCCGGCGGCGAGGCCCTGCTGCTGGTCGGCCCCAACGGGGCGGGCAAGAGCTCGCTGCTGCGGCTGATCGCCGGGCTGGTGCATCGGAGCGCCGGGACGCTGACGCTCGACGGCGGCGATCCCGAGCTGACCGTGCCCGAGCAGGCCCATTATCTCGGCCACCAGGACGCCCTGAAGACGTCGCTCAGCGTGACCGAGAACCTCGCCTTCTGGATCGACTTCCTGGGCGGCGACCGCGGCCGCATCGGTGCCGCGCTCGACGCCGTGGCGCTCGCCGAGATCGCCGACCTGCCGGCCGGCTACCTGTCGGCCGGGCAACGCCGGCGCCTGTCGATCGCCCGGCTGGTGGCTGTCGACAGGCCGGTGTGGCTGCTCGACGAGCCGACCGCGGCACTCGACGTCGCCTCGCAGGCCCGCCTCGCCGGCCTGATGAAGGCGCATCTCGCCGGCGGCGGCATCGTCGTCGCCGCCACCCACGGCCCCCTCGGCCTCGACGACACGCGCGAGCTGCGGCTGGGAGAGGTGGCGTGAACGCGGTGTCGGGATTTTACTTGCTCGGAGATCGGGGCTCCCCCCCCTCCCTGGCCCTCCCCCACAAGGGGGGAGGGAACGCTGGAGGCGCCAGCGCTATCTCCATGGCGCGGATGAATCACTTGAAGGGGTGTGTTTCGGAGTCGCGGCAGACCTCGGCCTGCTCCCTCCCCCCTTGTGGGGGAGGGGTGGGGAGGGGGGTAGCCACGATCGGGCCTGTCGGGCGCAAGCAAGGAGCCCGGACATGACCGCACTCCGTGCCCTGCTCGTCCGCGACCTCAAGATCGCGCTGCGGGTCGGCGGCGGCGCCATGATGGGGGTGCTGTTCTTCCTCACCGTGGTGACCCTGATGCCGTTCGCCATCGGGCCCGATCTCGCGCTGCTGCGCCGGATCGGCCCGGCGATCCTGTGGATCGGCGCGCTGCTCGCCTCGCTCCTCGCCCTCGACCGGCTGCTCGCCGCCGACCACGACGACGGCTCGCTCGACCTCCTGCTGATGGGCCGGGTGCCGATCGAGCTCGCGGTCGCTGTGAAGGGGATCGCGCACTGGCTCGCCACCGGCGTGCCGCTGGTGATCGCGGCGCCCATCCTCGGCCTGTTCCTCAACCTGGAGCCGAGCGCGCTCGGCGCCGTGGTGCTGACCCTGCTGGCCGGCACTCCGGCCCTCACCTTCACCGGGCTGATCGGGGCGGCGCTGGCGACGTCGCTGCGCCGCGGCGGGCTCCTGCTGCCCGTCCTGGTGCTGCCGCTCACCGTGCCGGTGCTGATCTTCGGGGTCGCCGCCTCCAATGCCGCGATCGTCGGCCCGGTGCCGTTCGGCACCCCGTTCACGATCCTGTGCGCCCTCACCCTGGTCAGCCTCGTGATCGGTCCGGTCGCCGCCGGCGCGACGCTTCGCCACGGGATGGAGTGAGGCCCCCCGGCCGGTCATTCCGGGGCGCGGGCCAGCGGCCCGAGAACCCGGAATCCAGCGACGGGCTCGGCATTCGCGGCTGGATTCCGGGTTCGCGGCTTCGCCGCGCCCCGGAATGACGAGCCCCCTCGCCCCTCCGTAGAAGTGCCGCATTGCGCCGCCATGGCGTGCGGACTAAGAGACAGCCATGGCCTGGATCGACCTCGCCAATCCGACCCGCTTCCTGCGCCTCGTCGACCGGGTTCTGCCCGTCGTCGCCGGGCTGTCCGTCGTCGCCTTCGCGGTCGCCCTGTGGGGCATCGCCGGCGCGCCCGACGACTATCAGCAGGGCGCCACCGTCAAGATCATGTTCATCCACGTGCCGGCCGCGTGGCTCGGCATGTTCTGCTGGGGCATGATGTCGGTGTCGGCGCTCGGCACCCTGGTGTTCCGCCATCCGCTGGCCGACGTCGCCGCCAAGACCGCGGTGCCGCTCGGCGCCGCCTTCACGTTCGTCTGCCTGGTCACCGGCGCCCTGTGGGGGCGGCCGATGTGGGGCACCTACTGGGTGTGGGACGCGCGCCTCACCTCGGTGCTGGTGATGTTCGTGATGTATCTCGGCCTGATGGCGCTGTGGAACACGGTCGAGGACCCGAGCCGGGCCGGCCGCGCCGCCGCGATCCTGACGCTGGTCGGCGCCTTGAACCTGCCGATCATCAAGTTCTCGGTCGACTGGTGGAACACCCTGCACCAGCCGGCGTCGGTGGTGCGGGTCGACGGCCCGACCATCCACCCGTCCATCCTGATGCCGCTGCTCGCCATGACGCTGGCCTTCACGCTCCTGTTCGTCGCGCTGCATCTCGCCGCGATGCGCAACGAGGTCTTGAGGCGGCGGGTGCGGACGCTGCGCCTCCTGCAGGCGCAGAGCGCGCGCGGAGCGTGACCGCCATGGGCAGTGCCGCGTTCCTCGGGCCCCACGCCGTGTTCATCGTCGGCTCCTATGCGGTGACGACGATCGTCGTCGTCGTGCTGGTCCTGTGGGTGTGGCTCGACGGCCGTCGCCAGGCCCGCCTGCTCGCGGATCTCGAGGCGCGCGGCGTCCGCCGCCGCTCGGCCGAGGCGCCGACGGCCACGGCGCCCGGCGCGGCCGCCGCCGTCAAGGAGCCGGCCGCATGACCACGGTCCCGTCGGAGGCAGGGAGCGCGCGACGCCGCTGGATCCTGCTGCTGCCGCTCGTGATCTTCATCGCGCTGGCCGGCCTGTTCCTCTACCGGCTCGGCGCCGGCGACCCCTCCGCCCTGCCCTCCGCGCTGATCGGCCAGCCGGCGCCCGCCACCACGCTGCCCGGCATCGCCGGGCTCGAGCGGGACGGCAAGCCGGTGCCGGGGATCGACTCGGCGGACCTGAAGGGCGCCGTCACGGTGTTCAACGTGTGGGCATCGTGGTGCGTGCCGTGCCGGGACGAGGCGCCGCTCCTGATGCGGCTCGCCGAGGACAAGCGCATCCGCATCGTCGGGCTGAACTACAAGGACGAGCCGGCGAACGCGATCAAGTTCCTGGAGCGCTACGGCAACCCGTATCACGCCACAGGCGCCGACATCCGCGGCCGCGCCGGCATCGAATGGGGCGTCTACGGCGTCCCCGAGACCTTCGTGCTCGCCCGCGACGGCACCATCGCCTACAAGCTGGTCGGCCCGATCACGGCGAAGAACCTCGACACGGTGCTGAAGCCGGAGATCGAGAAGGCGCTGGCGAAGGGGTCATAGGCGGGCGCGCCTGAAAGCCACGGCATCGTGTCCCGGGCGGAGCGCGCCGCGTCAGCGGCGGGCGCAGACCCGGGACCCAGAACTCTCGCCACTGACAGTTCAGATGCCCGCGATAACGCGGCGACGAATGCTAACTCGTCATGCCCGGCCTCGTGCCGGGCATCCACATCTTGGAGCCGTCCGGCAACAAGGACGTGGATGGCCGGGACGAGCCCGGCCATGACGGAAGAGGTGAGGACCGGACGCGTCTCGCGACCGCCCTACCCCCACGCCACGACGAGGTCGTCGCGGTGGATCACGGCGGTGCGGCCGTGGGTGCCGAGGATCTTCGGGATGTCGGCCGAGGAGTGGCCGCGCAGGCGCTCGGCGTCGGCGGCATCGTAGGCGACCAGGCCGCGGCCGATCTCGTGGCCGTCCGGCCCGCGCACCAGCACCGCATCACCGCGGGAGAACTCGCCCTCGATGCGCACGATCCCGGCCGGCAGCAGGCTCTTGCCCCGGCGCAGCGCCGCGACGGCGCCGGCGTCGATGTGCAGCGTGCCCTTCGGCTCCAGCGAGCCGGCGATCCACTTCTTGCGCGACGTGACGGGATTGCCGGCAGCCAGGAACCAGGTGGCGCGCGCCCCGTCGGCGACGGCGCGCAGCGGGTGGTCGACCCGGCCCGAGGCGATCACCATGTGGGTGCCGCCGGTCGTCGCGATCTTGGCGGCCTCGATCTTGGTGCGCATGCCGCCCTTGGAGAGCTCGGAGGCCGACTCGCCCGCCATGGCCTCGATCTCCGGCGTGATGCCCTCGACCACCGGGATCAGCGTCGCGTCGGGGTTCTGCCCCGGCGGCGCCGTGTAGAGCCCGTCGATGTCGGAGAGCAGCACCAGGAGGTCGGCGCTCGCCATGGTGGCGACGCGGGCGCCGAGCCGGTCGTTGTCGCCATAGCGGATCTCGTTGGTGGCGACCGTGTCGTTCTCGTTGATCACCGGCACGGCCCGCCAGTCGAGCAGGCGCGCCATGGTGGAGCGGGCGTTGAGGTAGCGGCGGCGCTCCTCGGTGTCGCCGAGGGTGACGAGGATCTGCCCGGCCGTGATGCCGTGGCGGCCGAGCGCCTCGGCCCAGATGCGGGCGAGCGCGATCTGGCCGATCGCCGCCGCCGCCTGGCTGTCCTCAAGCGCCAGCGGGCCGCGCGGCAGCCGCAGCATCGAGCGGCCGAGCGCGATCGCCCCCGACGAGACGACCAGCACGTCGCGGCCCTCCTGATGCAGCCCGGCGATGTCCTCGACCAGCGAGGCGAGCCACGCCGCCTTCAGCCCGCTCTCCTGGTCGACCAGCAGGGCCGAGCCGACCTTGACGACGATGCGGCCGAAGTCGCGCAGCGCCGGCAGCCGGCCCAGTGGCGCGGCCGTGGCGGCTTCGGACGGGATGGAGCCGGACATCTGGCGGCCGACGGTTCTTCTGGACGAGGACGACGGGTGACGGGTCACGGACGGCACGACGCGCAGGAATGAAACGACAGCGATGGCCTTGGCATCCCACACCGGAGCCGGGTTGGCAATCGAGGCGACAGAACCGCCGTCTCGGACGGAGGTGCCGAGGTAAAGCCTCGTAATCACTGCGAAACCGAGTTGCGAGGCGGGGGTTTACACCGTGAGGGCGGCCGTCTGGTGCCGCCATTGGGGGTGCCTCCGGGCGCGCCGCATGCGGAAAAGGAGGCCGGCCCGTGCCCGATTCGTCGATGGTCCATATCGGAACCTCGGGCTGGAGCTACGACGGCTGGCGCGGCGTGTTCTTTCCGGGCGACCTGCCCAAGCGGAAATGGCTCGCCTGGTACGGCGGCCGCTTCACGACCACCGAGATCAACGGGTCGTTCTACCGCACGCCGCCGCTCGGCGCCGTCTCGGCGTGGCGCGACCAGACGCCGGAAAACTTCGTCTTCGCCTGGAAGGCGTCGCGTTTCATCACCCATTGGAAGCGGCTGTCGCCGCGCACCGCCGAGAGCCTGAAGCTGATGGAGACCCGGCTCGCGATGCTCGGGCCGAAGGCCGGACCGGTGCTGTTCCAGCTCCCGGCCCGCTTCGGCGTCGACCACGAGCGGCTGCGGACCTTCCTCGACCTGCTGGCGCCCGGCCGCCCCTATGTGCTGGAGGTGCGCGACCCGAGCTGGTTCGACGACGAGGTATTCGCGCTGCTGCGCCAGCACGACGTCGCGCTGTGCCTCTCCGACCACCGCGACGCCCGCACGCCGTGGCAGCTCACCGCCCGCCACGTCTATGTGCGCGGGCACGGGCCACAGGGCGACTATCGCGACCGCTATCCGGAGGCGACGCTGCGCGACTGGGCCGACCACATCCGCACCTGGCAGCAGCAGATGCGCACCGTCTACGTCTATTTCGACAACGACCAGAAGAGCGCCGCCCCGCACGACGCCGCGCGGCTGAAGGAGATTCTGGAGGAGGGGTGAGGCCCTGGTCATCCCGGGGCGCGGGCGCAGTCCTCTCCGTCATTGCCGGGCTCGTCCCGGCCATCCACGCTCTTGGTGCCGAGAGCCTTCGAAGACGTGGATGGCCGCGACGAGCGCGGCCATGACGAGGCTGAGCGGCGAGGCGATGATAGTCAGTTCAAGCCGCCGCCGTCTTGGCTCCCGCCCGGCTCCGGTTCTGCAGCCGCCGCACCTGCCGGCGCCCCCACAGCCAGAGGCCCGTGCCCATCAGGCCGATCAGGGCGAACGACGTGACCACGTTGATCAGCGCCGACCAGACGCCCGCCCAGTTGCCCTCGTGGATCAGCCGCGGCCAGTTGCGCCCGGTCTCGACCAGCCCGACGCGGCCGACCGCGTAGACCCTGTACTCGCCGCCGTCGTCGACGCGGGCGAGCAGCGCCCGGCCGCGCTGGCGCAGCCACAGCAGCGATGCGGCGTCGTGCCGGGCCGTCACCATGCCGACCGCCTCGCGCAGCGGCACGACCGGGCCGGCCGCCGGCGGCGCGCCCGTGAACGAGATGCCGAAGGCGAGCGCCAGCCCGGTGAGCGGGCTCAGGATCACCAGTGGCAACCCGATCCACGCTATCCCCTTGTGCCAGCCGCCGAGCGTGTTCGCGAGCCGCGGCCAGCCCATCAGGACGCCCAGCACGGCGACCACCAGCATGGCGATGGTGCTCGCCGTCACCAGCCAGCCGAGATCCCAGATCAGCCGCTCGTGCAGCTGCCGCGACGTGAGAAAAGCCCGGGCGAGCGGGCCGATGTCGGCGCGTTCGGCCCCGGTCGAAAGGTCGACCACGATCGGTTGGGCGCGCACCCCAGAAATCATCAGCGAGCCGTCATAGGGCCGCAACGCGACGCCGCGCGCCTTGCCATCGGGATCGTGGCGGGCGAGCAGCCCGTCGAGCTGCGCCGCCGTGACCGACCCGGGTGTCCCGCCGGCGATCATCGGCTCGAACGACAGGATCAGCCCGGTGACCAGGACGACGGCGAGCGGCAGCGCGAACACCAGGGTGATCCAGCGGTGCAGCCTAAGAAGCAGCGGGCGCGACATGACGGCTCCGAACAGTCGCTCGTCCGGCGCGCGGGCAACAGCCTCGGCCAGGCGAGTCTCGTGAACTCTCGGTCCCCTATTACCGCACCGCCCCTGACGGCCGGCTGACAGGCGGCTTGGATCGAGGCGGCCGATGGGCTACCCCCCTCGGCCGAGGCTCTCGACCGACAACCGAAAGGTGATGCGTGCCGACCGACGCGACTGCGCGACCGATCGTCTCCTCCGTCCACGCCGCCGCGCGGCACGGCTTCAGCAAGCCGCCGAGCCTGTGGATCCGCCTGATCGAGAACCTCGGCGTCGAGGGCGACGCCCATTCCGGCGCGACCGACCAGCACCTCTATCACATCCGCCGCTTCGGCCCGACCCCGAACCTGCGGCAGGTCCATCTGATCGGGGCGGAGACGCTGGAGGAGCTGGCCGGCAAGGGCCATGTCGTGCAGCCCGGCGAGCTCGGCGAGAACATCTCGACCCGCAACATCGACCTGCTGGCGCTGCCCACCGGCGCACGGCTGCATCTCGGATCGGACGCCGTGATCGAACTGACGGGCTTGCGGAACCCGTGCGTGCAGATCGACAATTTCCAGAAGGGGCTGTTGAAGCACATGGTCGAGCGCGGCCCGACGGGCGTCGCGCTCAAATGCGGCGTGATGAGCGTCGTGATCAGAGGCGGCGAGGTGCGGCCGAACGACGAGATCACGATCGTGCTGCCGCCGCTGCCGCACCGCCCGCTGGTCTACACGCCGCCGGTGCCGGCCGACGCGAAGGCGTGATTTTAGAACGCGGGAGTCTGCGGCGCCCTCGTTTCACCTCTCCCCAGCGGGGAGAGGTCGACGCGCGCAGCGCGTCGGGTGAGGGGGTGCCGACCTCTCGATGAAACAAATAGCGTCGGCGCCCCCTCACCCCATCCCTCTCCCCGCTGGGGAGAGGGAGCCGCGCAGCACGCGCCGCAGATGTGTAGGGTGGGCAAAGGTGCGCCGAAGGCGCGCCGTGCCCACGCAGTCGAGCTCGGCGATCAAGTGCGTCAAGCCGGACGGCGTGGGCACGCGTCGCGTGCCCACGCTACGACTACGACGCTGATCAGCTCCGCAGACCCGGCGCTTCCTGGCCGGTGCGGGCGACGTATTCGGTGTAGCCGCCGCCGTACTGGTGGACGCCGTCCGGCGTCAGCTCCAGCACCCGGTTCGACAGCGCGGCGAGGAAATGCCGGTCGTGCGAGACGAACAGCATGGTGCCTTCGTAGTTCGCCAGCGCGCCGATCAGCATCTGCTTGGTGGCGATGTCGAGATGGTTGGTCGGCTCGTCGAGCACCAGGAAGTTGGGCGGATCGTAGAGCATCAGCGCCATCACGAGGCGCGCCTTCTCGCCGCCGGACAGCACGCGGCAGCGCTTCTCCACGTCGTCGCCCGAGAAGCCGAAGCAGCCGGCGAGCGTCCGCAGCGAGCCCTGGCCGGCCTGCGGAAACGCGTCTTCCAGCTGCTCGAACACGGTGCGATCGCCCTGCAGCAGATCCATGGCGTGCTGGGCGAAGTAGCCCATCTTGACGCTGCCGCCGACCGTGACGCGGCCGGCGTCGGGCTCGGTCGCGCCGGCGACGAGCTTCAGCAATGTCGACTTGCCGGCCCCGTTGACGCCCATCACGCACCAGCGCTCGCGCCGCCGCACCATGAAGTCGAGCCCTTCGTAGATGCGCTTCGATCCGTAGCCCTTGTGCACGCCCTTGAGACTCACGACGTCCTCGCCGGAGCGCGGGGCGGGGGGAAAATCGAACGGCACGGTCTGGCGCCGCCGCGGCGGCTCGACCTTCTCGATCTTCTCCAGCTTCTTCACCCGGCTCTGCACCTGCGCGGCGTGCGAGGCGCGCGCCTTGAAGCGCTCGATAAACTTGATCTCCTTCGCCAGCATCGCCTGCTGGCGTTCGAACTGCGCCTGCTGCTGCTTCTCGGCGAGCGCGCGCTGGCCCTCGTAGAACTCGTAGTCGCCCGTGTAGGTGGTGAGCGAGCCGCCGTCGATCTCGACGATCTTGTCGACGACGCGGTTCATGAAGGCGCGGTCGTGCGAGGTCATCACCAGGGCGCCCTCGTACCCTTTGAGAAACTGCTCGAGCCAGATCAGGCTCTCGATGTCGAGATGGTTCGACGGCTCGTCGAGCAGCATGGCGTCGGGGCGCATCAGCAGGATGCGGGCGAGCGCCACCCGCATCTTCCAGCCGCCCGACAGCGCGCCGACGTCGCCCTCCTGCATGGCCTCGTCGAAGCCGAGCCCGGCCAGCACCTCGCGGGCGCGCGCCTCGAGCGTGTAGCCATCGAGCTCCTGGAATCGGTGCTGCACCTCGCCGTAGCGCTCGATGATCGCCTCCATCTCGTCGGCGCGATCGGGGTCGGCGAGCGCGTGCTCGAGCTCCTTCAGCTCGGCCGCGACGGCGCTCACCGGGCCGGCGCCGTCCATCACCTCGTAGAGGGCGCTGCGGCCGGCCATCTCGCCGACGTCCTGGCTGAAATAGCCGATGGTGACGCCGCGATCGACCGCCACCTGGCCCTCGTCGGGCGGCTCCTCGCCGGTGATCATCCGGAACAGGGTCGTCTTGCCGGCGCCGTTGGGGCCGACCAGCCCCACCTTCTCGCCGCGCTGGATCGCCGCCGAGGCCTCGACGAACAGGAGATGGTGGCCGTTCTGCTTGGAGACCGAATCGAGGCGAATCATCGGGACGGGCTTTTCGGACGTGGCGGACGGCGGCCGGACCGAGCCGGCGACGCCAGCGCGTCGCGGCGGCGAGGCCGGGGCGCCGTCGATGTTTAAGGAATCGGTGAAGCGCGAGTGGCGGAGAGGGGGAGACACCCCGCCCGGATTGCCGACTCCCCTGATTTCCCACCGGAATCTGCCCCGGCGGGTGACATGGGGACTACCAAGACGTCTATCGGGCGGGATACCGGCAACCCCGCCCAACGGCTCGCGGCCAGCGATAGCGCCGCTCGACGCCGACGTAAAGCGCCGTGTGCCGCGACGGCACCCCGCCCGGCGCGCGGCTCCGGCACCAGGACCGGGACGGGTGGTCGTCGCGCGCCCAGCCCGGGCACCGTAGCCGACCGCCGAAGGCGCCCGTGCCGTCGTCCGCATCAGGTGAACGCCGTCACCGCGCCCGGCTGTCGCGCGACACCGGGCACCCTGCCGAGCCTCGAAGGGGCGCAAAAGGGGCCGGAACCCCTGTGACCCGGCCCGGCTCGAGGCGGCGGGCCTGTCCGCCCACCGCTTCCACGCGGCTGCGCATGCCGCCGGTGCGCCCGCCCGCCCACCTCTCGAGGAGCGGTCACAAAGCCGAGTTTCCAGCTCAGCTTCCCGGCCGATCAGTTCGTGGCCGGGCCGCCATTGTCGCGCTGCACGCCATCCTCGGCCGACGACCCCCCCGGGATTTCGGCCGGCGCGAGCGGACCCGCGCTTCCCCAGACATCCGCCTTTCCGGACGCGCTGTCGCGTGCTCGTCGGCGACCATCGAAGAAGGCGACAGGGGTGGGTCCCCATCGTCCGTCTGTCTTGGGGCGGCGCCGGCCAGCAATCGGCGGGCACGGTCTTTGGAGACGCAAACAGTGCGCAGCACACGAACCGCATCGGAACATTTGCGGCGCAATAACGCCAGCCCGTCCGCATCGACCAGATTGCACCACGCACCGCGGTTCCGGCTCCAGTGCAGCCGAAGTTCCTTCCACTCGTTCGCCCCTTGTTCCGGGGTGAGCAGCGAGCGATCGACAGCGACGCTGTACAGCGCGACTGTTTCCGTGATCTGGCTCGCCTGCGGCGACGATCCGAGGACGGGCGTCGATGGCATCGGGATCGCCGGGTCGATGGCGTCAGGCGGCAATTGCGCCCGGTCTTCGCGCGGGCCCGGCCGATGATCGATCGATCCGTGACCGAACTCCTCGGACCCACCCAGCGTCGCTGCCGTATCCGTCGACATGCCCTGTTTACCGTCTGTCGGGTCGGCGCCCGTGGGGCGACCCGTATGAGCCGCCGGCTCCGGCGGTCCGGAGTTTTCGCGCGGGTTCCCGCACCTTATCCGGAGCTTGCAGCCGAAGAGCTCCTGGAGACCAGACAGCAGCGCGCCATCCACCTCGCCGTGCCACAGCCCTGCCTTCCCGTGCCACCGCAGCCGCGCACCGTCGATCGCCGCACGCTTGACACGCCCCACATTGCGCGACGCTTCCAGCTCGATCTTTATGAGATCGCCGGTGTAGGTCATCCCGTCCGGGTCGACCCTCGGGTCTTCGCCCGAGGGGTCGAGCGATCCGAAGTGGATCGATCCACCCGAGTGGATCTCCGCGACCTTCTCGAGGACGGAGATCATGTCGACGGTCGGGAGGTCGAGGATCCCGTGGCGGCGCGCGAGCGCGATGAGCAGTTCCTCCTTTGCGGCCATGCATTCGAACGCGCACCTCGCCCGCTCGGCGGAAATGCGCTCGAGCATTTCGTCGTGCGAGATGAGTTTCCGCTCCAATTTGTCCACGCGTGCGCGATACCGACCGATCGTCATCATGCCGCCTCTCCCCGATCGCAGAAAAGCGTGCAACTCGCGGCGGCAAACCGCCAGCAGTTCCTCCGCTTGATCGGAGCCGCGGACGAGGCGAAGCTCAATATGCAAAATGCGGAACGACGACGATGGCCATTGCCTATCTCCGCTTGTCCTTCTGGCATCTCAGGCCGGATCGTGGAGCGTGCCACCAGATCGCGTATTTCGGCCGGGCGCGTATCCGGGACCGGAGGCTCGCCAAGACCTTCGACTTTGCTCGTCTGCCCGACGATCTCGTCTACGAGGCGGTGACCCTGCCGGAGGCTGCACCACCGGCTTGGGCTGTTCCGGCGGCCCTCGCGGACGCCATGGATGCCGCGGAAACGACACGGGTCCGACGCCTTCGCGACCGCCGACGATGGCCGCAAATCGGCGCCAATTTCGTCCTCGCGCTCCCGCCCGACGACGAGCTGACTCTCGACGAGGCCGTCGAGCTCACGAACCGGATCGCCCAGGCGGTGCGTGGATCGTGGGACGCCCCACTTTACGTCGCGATCCACGATCCACGTCGGCTCCGACCCGGCGCGCGGACCCGCCATGCGCACATCTTCATGGCGCTCCGAGAGGTCAGGAAAGGGGCGTTCGCGCGCACGAAGATCCGTCCTTTCGCCCGGGTCCGGAGAAGCGCGGAACAAAAATCGGTCTTCGTGGCCCAGGGCACCGACTGGCCGCGGCTCGCACATGAGGTGCAGCAGGCATATTTCGCCGAGCTCGGGATCGATCTCGTCGTCGATCCGCCCGCCCCGGTGGGTGGCCGGCATTGGAGCCGAACCAGCCTTCAAACTGAACCGGGTCGGCGCGACGTCCACGAGGGCCTGACAAGAACGAGAAACCTCGCGGCGGTGAGCGGACCCGTGGAGCCGCTGGTGGGGCACCTGCTCCGGGGCCGGGGAGTGGTTCAAATCGCCGAGGCGCGCCGGCTGCTTGCGCGGTTTCTGGACGGCGAAGATGAGCGTCAGGCCCGGCTCGAGGCGATCCTCGGGGATGCGTCCATCGTGACCCTCGCACGCAATCCCGGCGAGGCGCGCCCCTCGTCTATGACGACGGGAGCGGTCCAACAAGTCATCGAAGCCGTCGTGCGGTGGGTGGACAGCGAATCCGGTCGCGGCCCGGCGGCAAGCCTGCAGGTCGTGTCCGGGACGAGCCAGCCGGAAATTCTCGAAGAGACCGCTCGCCGGGTGCGGGATGCTGCAGGCGGGTCGGCCCCGGTTCTCCTGCTCGGCGTCGCGATGTCCGACACTGACGCTCTCGCCGACAAACTCGGGGGGACGTTCTCCGTCTCGACCTTTCTCGACGTCCTGGGCGAGCGGCCGTGGACACCTCGCTCTCCGCCGAACCGGCAGACCATCGTGCCGGGCGCAATCGTGGCGATCGCGCGAGCCGAACAGGTCGGGGACCAAATGCTCGCCCGGGTGCTCCTCGTGGCCCGGGACGCCGGCGCCGCTGTCGTCCTGGGGTTCGACGTGACCAAAGCGAACATCGTGAACCGCGTGGCCGCTCACATCGCTGACAATCTCGCGCCACCCGACGCCCTCACGGATGAGCAAATCGCCCGCTGTCTTCGGGCGGGATTGATCCGCTGCGCCTTGACGGCCATGGCGCAGCGAGGGCGTCTGCTGTTCGAGGCGGCCGTCCCCGTGGCCCAAAACGTGGATTTTGTGGTCTGCGACGACACTCGGCAATTGAGAGCGAGAAACGAGTCCTTCCGGAACGCTTCCGAAGGCCGACGGGCTCAAACGACCATCGGCCTGCCGGGTGCTCCCGCTCTTTCGGCCGGGGACTGGGTCTGCTTCTTCAAAACGGACTACTCCAGCCGCTATCCGAAGAGGCATCCGGAGATCCGGGCCGGGCGGCTCGGCCGCATCATCGAAGTCGTGCCGGGCCGCAACGTCATACGGGTGGAGATCGGGGACGGTCTCGTCCGAAACGTCAAGCTCGACAAGTTTCCTTCGGTCCGCTCGGCCCACGCGCTGTCGATCCGTGAGGCGCGCTACGCTCCGAAAACGGCCAGCCTCGTCGTCGAACTGACGTCCCATCGATCCGCTTGGGCCGCACTTCTTCTCGCCGCAGATCGCGCCGGATCCGCAGTCGCGCGGATCGATCCGGCCGTGGCGACCGATGTCGCCGGTTTGATCGCCGCCGCTGCAGCTTCGTTGCCGGCCCCGTTGCCATCCGAACTGGTGCATTGCCAGGATCCGGACGTCGTATTCTCCGAAATCATGCGAAACTGCGAACCGGCGCGTATCGAGGCTGCCGACGGCGAAGCGCCGATCGAGATCATCCCGGAACCGCGGATCGGGGACGAGGTCGCGCCGCCGGTCCTGGCGGATGGTGCCGATGTTCGTGCGACCGTCGCCCCGGCGGTCATCGAAGAACCGCCGCCGAAGCCGGTCGGACGCGATCCGAGAGGTTCTGATTTCGAAGTCGAATGCATGCCGACACCGCCCGAGACTGCCCCGACCACACTGGTCATCCCGAGAGAGAAGCTGCACGAAAGTGTGCGGGCAATCCTCTGTGCGAACCCGAGGACACGCCAGGGATGGGCCAGCCTGACCGCGGCTCTGCGGCCCGATGCCCCCGACCGAGTAAAGGTCGGTGAGAAAATGATCGCACTCTGCAATGAAAGCGGGCCGTTGGCGGTGCTGGTGCGGCTGCTGATCTCGACCCCTGTCGAGGAAGCCCTGGGCGAATTGGAGGAAAGTGATCTGCCCCGGAGCCTCGCCGAAAGTCTGCCACCGTCGTGGTCGGATTGGGATCTCTACGTCCTTGCACAGGACCTCGCCATGATCGTCGTCCCGCACTCGGCTTTTTACCGTGTGCTCAGGGGAGAGCCGCTTCCGGGCGAGGCGACCGAGCTCGATGGATCGGGGCCGCGACCGCGATGACCGGCATCGATGCCGTGGCCCTGTAAGGAAGTGCATCGGGTCTGACGGATTACAGGGGTCGAGAATTGCGCGCGGTGCCGTCGCGGGATTGGTGGGAATTGAGGGTGGCGTAGTCTCCGGGGTTCTGAACCTCGAATCATCCGGCGTTGGCGCGCCGGACTGGAGACCACGCCATGATGAGCCCTACCACGAAGGCCGCTCTCTCGCAGCCGGCGATCGAGCCGACCTCCTGCCTTTTCGATAACTGGATCGACCCGATCGAGACCGCGGTGCGCCGCCGTGTTCGATCGTTCATCGAAGCGCTGATCGAGAGCGAACTCGAAGCCGCTTTGGACCGTCCGCGCTATGGACGCCGGGCGACGGTGAACGATGATTCGGAGGAGCCTTCGCCGGGCGCTGTCGGGTACCGACACGGCAAGCGGACGCGCAAGCTGACGGGAACGTTCGGGACCACCGAGATCGCCGTGCCGCGGGCGCGGCTGGTGCGCCGGATGGCGGCACGACGGAATGGAAGAGCCAGGCACTTCGCGATCAGCGCCGCACGGTCGCCGCCGACGCGCTGATCGCCGGCAGCTATCTCGCCGGCACCAACACGCGGCGGGTCCGGCGGGCACTGGCGACGCTGTTCGGGGGCGCGGTGAGCAAGGACATCGTCAGCCGCACCTGGCGCAAGGTGAAGGGCGATTGGGATGCCTGGAACGCCCGCTCGCTTGCCGGCGAGCCGATCGTGAGATTGATCCTGGACGGCACGGTGGTGCGCGTCCGACTCGACCGCAAGGCGACCGCGATCTCGCTGCTGGTCGTGATGGGCGTGCGGGCCGACGGCCAGAAGGTGCTGCTGGCGGCGCGGAGCATGGGCGGCGAGAGCGCCGAGGCGTGGCGCGCGGTGCTCGACGATCTGATTCGCCGCGGGTTACGGCGGCCCGAGCTCCTGATCGTCGACGGCGCCGCCGGGCTCGACGCCGCGATAGCCGTCGTGTGGAAAGGCGTGCCGGTGCAGCGCTGCACCGTGCACAAGCATCGCAATCTGCTCGCCCACGCACCCGAGCGCCTGCACGAGGAGATCACGTCCGACTACACCGACATGATCTACGCGGCCACCCCCGAAGAGATCGAGGCGCACCGCAAGGCATTCCTCCGCAATTGGCGCCTGAAGCATCGCGCCGTCGCCGACAGCCTGGAGGAGGCCGGCGAGCGTCTGTTCACGTTCGCGCGGTTGCCGCCGAGCCAATGGAAGAGCGCGCGAACAACAAACGCGATCGAACGGCTGCACGAGGAGTTCAAGCGCAGGATCAAGACGCAGACCGTGCTGCCCTCCGCTGAAACCGCCGCGATGCTGTTCTGGACGCTGCTCGCGTCCGGTCAGATCAGCATGCGAAAGGTCGACGGCTGGCAGACCCTCGCCACGCAACCCATCGCTCACACCATTGACCTCGCCGCCTGAAACGGTACCTTCAAGTGCCCGGTGATCACGTCACCCGGTTTCCAACCACATTCGCGACGGTACCGATTGCGCGGGCCCGCTCGAGCCTCAAATCGACCCGGCCGATTCGCAGGGCTATCGCGTTTGGGCGAGGAGCTCGAGGAGGAAGTCGTCGTTCCAGCCGGCCTGCCTGAGCTTTCCGGCGAGTGAGCTCTCGGTCTTATCGGCGCGGGCGACGTTAAGGGCGAGCCGTCGGAGCACGGCGAGGTATTGCGAGCCGTGGTCCCGACGGTTTCGCGCGGCGTCCTCGGCGACGACCACGTCGAACTCCCAGTGGAGCGCGTTCTCGATCGCCCAGTGCGCCCGCACGACCCGCAGCAATTCGGCCGGCGAGACGGTGCGAGACAACGCGAAGAGGTTGACCTCGCGCGCGGTCTTGCTGGCGAAGCAGCGGATGCGCTCGAACGCTTTCAGCCCCGGAAATTGGTGGTAGTCGCCGAAATCGCCGGCTCGACGATGGCGGCGCGCCGGGTCTCGGTGCGGCGGTGGCCCCGCTCGGTCGTCTCGGCCGTGGGATGGGTTTTCTTTACTCAAACAATTCCTCCATGAGGCAGACCTGATCAACGAAAGTCGCGAAAGGAAAAGGGGCAGAACTCACCGGGTCCCGCCGCCCTTGCTGTAATTTCTTATCCGGCCAGGGAGCGATCGATGTTCGACAGCTTCTCCAAAATTCGGACTCGATCTTCAAGGTGGAACCGAAGAAACTCCTGAAATTCCGAGAGAAGCGCCTTTGCGGAGGCCGCATTGGCGCCGTCGCGCTCCAGCTCCTCAATGAGAGCCTTCTGGCGAGCCACCTTCCGGGCGGCAGCGGCGATATGCGCCTCGACCAGTCCGAGATGACTGAGGAGCAGTTTCCGGTCCATGTTCACTATCGACGAACCCGCTCGTCAGTTCGATTTCCACAAGCAGCGGCTGAATCGCCCTTGTTGCACGCTTCGCGCGGAAGAGCTTCGGCCGCCAGTCGTGGATGCTTCGGACGCCCAAATCTGTCAACAGTGGCCAAACCCGCTTGCTTTTAGCCCAAGGCGTTGTAGGAGGGCTTATTGGCCCGTTTTTTCCGGCAAGCCGAACATGGGTGCTGGAGCGGTAAAACGAATGAAATGAGGAAAGCCGGAATGGCCAACGCGAATCTCAGCACCATGGAAGTTGACGAGCTGCTCGCCCTCCGGGGCGAGATTGACGCCACCCTGGAGGAGCGCAGCCGCAAGCTACGCGATCAGCTGGCGCAACTCGAGAAGGCCACCGGACGCACGACCAAGCCCCCCGGCCAGCGCTCGAGCACGCTCAAAGGGGTCAAGGTGCCGCCCAAGTTTGTCGGCCCGAACGGCGAGACCTGGGCAGGACGCGGCGCGCGGCCGAAATGGCTCGCCGAGCTTGTGGAGGCCGGGCACGCGATCGAGGAGTTCGCGGTTGGCGAGACCGGCGCCGCGGACGAGGCGCCTGAGGAAAAGGCCGCGCCGCGCGTGAAGCGCGGGGCCGCCCGCAAGACCACCAAGCGCCGGAAGTAAGCTTGCGGTTGCAGCGTTTACGCCACGTTCCCCGACGCGATTCGAGAGCATCCGGTTGGCAGCCGCGGCGCCCCGGCGCTGGCTGCCTCCGATGCCCAAGATCAAGCCGAGAAATGCCGAGCGCGGCACCCTCGCCGAAGAGGCATTTCGGCAATGGCTCGACGCCTCACGGCTCGACGGCTGGACTTGGTGACCCGGCGGTCCTGACCGGAGAAGAAGACCCTGAGCCGGGCGGGATGATTGTGGACGCGATAACCGCGGTCGACATGGATTCGGCGGACGGCGACGCAGGCCAGCTTCTCCCGGCCGGCGATCACGGATCCGAGCGTGTGGCGTCGAACGGATGCCGTGCAGCGGCTGGACGTGCAGCACGAACTGGCCGCCCTTGGGCTTCGTGCTTCGCAATCGACACCTGGCAGTCGTAGGGCCGGCGCACAGTCGAGCACGTGTTGTGCGACAGGATGCCGCGGGCGGCGTAGGTGCATCTGCGAGGGCCGTGCCGGATGCGCCCTTCCAGACGGAGGCTTCGAGCGCCAGGAACTCCTCGGCCAGCGCCGGCGCCTGTACCGGGTCGCGATGGCTGTGGAAGGTGAGCGTGCCGCGTTCGCCGAGGCGCTTGCGCCGACGACGCAGGTCATGGGGCTGCATTTTATTGACACTTACTCCAATACTCCGTTTAAATGCTCGACGGCAACGCATCCAATATCGTGAATCAAATGACGCTTCCCTCGGTTGCAAACGAGTCGAGCAGAGTTGTTCCGTCATCCATCTCCTTTCCAATACACCCCTCCGACTACGTCTTTTTGTATTTAAAGCGCCTCAGTAACGGCAATGATGAAGCCGCCGCGACCAAATACATGACAAGTGGAGAGGAGAGCGCATCGAGATTGAGGAAACTATACGACGAGGCTACCGGCCAGCGGGTTGGATCGCCCGTCAACCATATACGAATACTCGACTTCGCTTCAGGCTATGGCTGTGTCGCGAGATCGCTTCGACGACATTTTCCCGATGCGCAGCTTTGGTGTTCAGATATTCACCCCCAAGCTTGCGAGTTCATCGAGAATTCCTTCGGAATAGATTCTATACTCTCCACACCAGATCCGGAAAATTATAAAACAGAACTCAGATTTGATTTTATTTTTGCGTTGTCGTTTTTCTCTCACCTCCCAAAGCATCGGTTTTCCTCTTGGCTTCGGAAGTTATCGTCGATGCTTGACCAAAACGGGATTTTTCTCTTTACCTGTCACGGATTGATAACACACCGAGATCATTTGGCGCATTTGTCAACCGATCCGTCGGGTTTCGCGTTCGAACGTGCTTCGGAACAAGACGATTTACCGAAGAGCGAATACGGCCAATCAGTGAGTTATCCGTCTTATGTGTTCAATGCTTTGGACCGTGTCGATGAGTTAGAGGTCGTCTATTTCTGTCAAGGGGCTTGGTGGGGCCACCAGGATGTTTATATTGCCCGACGCCGCAACCGCCCGCTTCCATTGCGCCATCGCGGAAAAGTCGGACAACTCACGTCGCTTTTGGGGCCCAAAACCTTGAGAACGGCGGCGCGTATCGGCATTGCGCGAATCGGCTCCAACTCGACCACCGCGCTTGTTCGCGAGCAGGGAATCGGCGGCAACCTCGATGTCTGGTTGGCGCATGACGCATGGGCCGCCCAACGCCCTGAAACCGAGTGGATGACCGCGCCATTCCCGCCTCGATCGCTCATGCGAAAGACGTCCGGGCTTTTAGAGAACCGTGACTTCTCGGCCCATGGCGTAACAATATTAAGAGTCTTCAACAGACTCGCCCCCGCGCCACTCCCGTCATTGTCATCGATACTCGATTTCGGAGTCGGAGCAGGACGGATCGCGCGGGTATTCAAAGGTTACGGCGGGCGATATGTCGGTGTCGACGTTTCCAGAAAAGCTCTGGCATGGGTTCGACGGAACTTGCCCTGGGTCGAAACAGTGAAGAACGAGAACGGCAAGCCGATCCCCGTCGAGACCGAAGCGATGGATTGCTGCTTCGCGTTATCCGTTTTCACGGATATGACCGAGGACGACTTCAGGTTCTACGTCGATGAACTTTTTCGCTGCGTTAAGAAAGGCGGGTTTGTGCTGTTCACAACCTGTGGGGAGAAGGCCCTCGCGCGCGCGCACACCGACGACCGAATCCGCGGCATGCTCGGCCTATCCGGCGAACAAGTCGACCGCGTTACTGCCGAGATGAATCGTTCAGGATTCTGTTTTCACGAACATGCGCCCGCGACGAGCGGCACCAGGGCCATCGGGCAATTGTTCGTCACCACTGAATACATCCTGCAGACATTGAATGCCAGCCCCCCCTCCCTGAAGTGTGTTCATGCGGGCGCAATACACGATTTTCAAGACGTAACAGTGCTCGTAAAGCCGACAGGACCGGGTTGAACGGAAAATCACGAAGACAAGCAACATAAGAAAGGCGGGTTGGTGCTGTTCACAACCTGTGGGGAGAAGGCCCTCGCGCGCGCGCACACCGACGACCGAATCCGCGGCATGCTCGGCCTATCCGGCGAACAAGTCGACCGTAAGCGGTCTT